>CAILTZ010000171.1 GCA_903837255.1 uncultured Pirellula sp.
ATCTCTGCCGGTAGCCAAGGTCGGGGATTTACTGGTCCTAGAGGTCGCCGGAGCCTATGGTTTTGTCATGTCCAGCAACTACAACGGTCGATTCCGAACCCCGGAATTGCTCATCGAGGACGGCACAATCCACTGCATCCGCGCCCGGGAAACCTACGACGATCTGATCCGAGGGGAGAAAATTCCTCCCCCGCCCAAGGCTTGACGCTATAGAATACTGATTACAAGTGTTGTCTAAGAAATCCGTTTCGATTCCTCCACCCGTCATTTGACAGGAGTTTAGTATGTACACAAGGAATTTCCTCGGTTCGCGCAAATTGCTCGCTGGTATCGTTGCCATGGCCCTGATGTCGGCAGGCTTTGCCGAAGAGACCGTCAGCCCGGCTCCGCCAGCCCTGGCCTTCAGCATGAAGAACATCGATGGCCAGTCGGTCGACTTGAGCAAGTACGAAGGCAAGGTGGTTTTGTTTGTCAACGTAGCTAGCAAGTGCGGTTACACCAAGCAGTACACCGGTCTACAACAACTCCACGAGAAGTACTCTTCCAAGGGTCTAGCAGTCGTCGGAGTTCCATGCAATCAGTTCGGTGGCCAAGAACCAGGCAGCAACGAAGAGATCAAGCAATTCTGCTCGAGCAAGTACAGCGTCACGTTCGACATGCTTGACAAGGTCAACGTCAACGATGACTCCAAGGCCAAGGCTTGTCCTCTGTACGGTTACCTGACGAGCGTGGACACCAAGCCTGCGGCCAAGGGGAACATCAAGTGGAACTTTGAAAAGTTCCTGCTTGATCGTAAAGGCAATGTCATTGGTCGATTCGGTTCGGGTGTTGAACCTACCTCGGCTGAGCTGACCGCTGCGATTGAAAAAGCTCTATCGAACTAACGAGCCAACGAAATCGTTTGCCCAGCTAGATAGCGGGCTAAGCCCTAATCAAACTTTCGAAAACCGGGGTGTTGCATAGCATCCCGGTTTTTTTTTACCGCTAATCGAGGCGAACATTCGTGTTCATCAGCGGTGTAAATCCCGGACCGCTAATAAACGCTGATGGAACGCTGATGGACCGTGATATAATCACACGACTTCCATTGCTGATCAACTCTTTTCTCAATCGACGTCTTCAAGCTTTCAGAGAGCATGATGAATCGTGCACGAACCAAATTCAAGCGGCGACTATTCACGATCCTGACCTTGAGCCTTTTGGTCGTGATCGTCATGGCCAGCATCGGATCGCTCTCCTGGCTTGCAGGTTTGCCTGATTGGGGAAGTCCCAACTACCGAAGTTGGTTGGCTGTTGAGATCGTGCTTGCGAGTCTAGCGATTTCATTGTTTGTGTTTCATCGCCAGCCATCATTGCACCCATACGAACGACCCTCGCCCCGGCGCGATCACCGGTCACCCGAATCGATGGCATCCAGGGAGATAGGTTGGTGGAGTTTATGGTGCTTGGCCTGGCTGATGTTCGTGATCCCAACCGCGATACAAATCGATGGGTTTAAGTATATCGGTGGAGTTCTCGCCGCGTTGGCTCTGTGGTGGCTGATCGATTTGGTCGTGTCGGCTTGGATCATCATCGGGGATTGGGGCCGAGCAAGACGCGATCGTGGCCAGGAGCCCCTACTGCATGAAACCTTTGCAGGGAAGCTCGGACGCATCCAACGCTCTCTGCTTTCGGTGCTTGTCTGTCTGCAATGCACCGTCTCGACGATTGCAAGCAACAGTGCCCCGGTTTGGCTAAGTTTTTTGTTTGCGACGTTGCTGGTCGTGGCGGCCCTGGCCATTCGAACGATGTATCAGCCATTCGACCACCGTTCCCTTTTCGGCCAGAGCTTTCTTGGGTTGTTTCGAGTGATCAACCTTTACTGGGCTTGGCATGAATTGCCCAAATGGGTCGGCATTGCAAATCTAGCGGCGCTTCGCGAAGAGCTGCGGATTTACAATTTGCATAGCACCGCAGAGGATAAGATTCCGGTGTCCAATCCAGCTGGGCTCAAGAGCTCAGAATCCAAGTGCCCATTTTCCGATATCTGGAGACATTCCGACGGCAGCTTCAACGACCCTCTATGCCCTACGATGGGAATAGCAAGCCAGGCACCTGTCGGGGCGCTGCCAACCGACTTTACGCTGAGCCATCCCGACGCTCGTTTTGGTCGCAACATGCCTTTCGAGTCGCTCGAACCCGCCCCGAAATCAAACACTCGATTGCTCACCCCCAACCCTAGGGTCATCAGTAGCAAGCTCCTGGCGCGAGATTCGCAGCAGTCCGATGGTACGAAATACGCCACCACGATCAATCTCTTGGCCGCCGCATGGATTCAATTTCAAACCCACGGCTGGTTTAGCCATGGAACACCCATCCATGAGGATCCCTTCGAGATCGATACCAGTGGCGATTCGCCAGCCGACCGCTGGCCGGAGCCTAAAATGCTCGTGCAACGCACAAGGCCAGATCCGACGAGAATCCCCAACGACCATGAAAAGGCTCCGGAGACCTACGTCAACTCCGAATCCCATTGGTGGGACGCCTCGCAGATCTATGCCTCGCAACCGTGGCGTACCGAACTGCTCAAATCCGGTGCGTGTCCCCATCTGCAAACAGTCCATGTGCAAGATGGAGATGCCCACACCGGTTTTTTCGACAACTGGTGGCTGGGCTTGAGCCTACTGCATGAGCTGTTCGTTAAGGAGCACAACGCAATCTGCGATGTGTTGCGCAAGGAATATCCAACCTGGAGCGACGAGCATGTGTTTCAAAAGGCACGGCTGATCAACGCGGCCCTGATGGCCAAAATCCACACCGTCGAATGGACTCCTGCTATCCTTGCCAATCCGATGTTGGAAGTATCGATGAATGCCAACTGGACTGGATTGTTCACCGATCGGATCATCAGCTCGATTGGAAGACTCGGACTCAACGAAGCCTTTTGGGGCATCCCCGACTCGGGCATAAATCATCACTCGGCTCCGTATGCCTTGACCGAGGAATTTGTCGCCGTGTATCGAATGCACTCTTTGATGCCCGATACGATCACACTCAAAAGCTGGTCACATCCCGAGAAAGTGCAACGCTGCTCGATGGAGGTTGGCCAAGGTGCCGTGGGTCAGGAGGGATCGCTGTCGCTCTGGGACTCTTTTTCACAAGAGGATGTTCTCTACTCGTTCGGAACGGAACTTCCAGGTGCTCTGACACTCAACAACTACCCAAACTTCCTTCGACGTTTCCGTAAACCAGCAACGGGCCAGCTGCTGGATCTGGCGACGATCGATATTCTGCGGGATCGCGAACGCCAAATCCCACGCTACAATCGCTTTCGAACCGAACTTCGAATGAAGCCGATCCGCTCGTTTGATGCATTCAATTCGAAAGACAACCCAGGCGTAGGGAGCCAGTTGCGAGAGGTCTACGGAACCAACCCCGACGGATCGGACAAGGTCGACGATCTGGATCTGCTCGTAGGTACCCTGGCAGAAGCCAAGCCCGAGGGTTTCGGCTTCAGCGATACGACCTTTCGTGTTTTCATCCTCATGGCCTCGCGTCGGCTCAAAAGCGATCGGTTCACCGCCGAGGACTTCACTCCGGACATCTTCACCAACATCGGCTTGGACTGGGTAAACAAAACCAGCATGAAGGATGTCATCCTGAGGCATCTTCCGAACTTGGCCGCCGCCATGTACTCAACCCAGAATGCCTTCAAACCCTGGCGTTAAACTGAGCAGACTTTAACGCCTCCGTTCCTGGAACCTCACCACAAGGGGGGAAAAATGCACAGAAACCGCTCCTTTTTTTCGGAAAAATCCGAATAGTCAACCCAGGTGGTATACCGATAAATCCCGATAATTCGCCCGTCCGCGAATTCGGTTTCTTCTCATAGCGATCACCTCAAGGATGGTGAAACCATGCACGCTCAGCCATGGCAAAAAACGTTTTTTGTGAATATTCGCAAAAAAATAGTATCTGCTCTATTGGCCATTTTCGCCGGGTCGCTATGCCTCTCGAGCGCTTATGCACAAGGGACAGTTGTATCCAAATTGGCGACGTGGGCCAAAGGGCATGGCAAGCCGCCGGCGACCAACCAGGACCAATCTCTTGAGGAGTTGGCCAAGAATGTCGATTGGCTTGAGCATCACATCCATCAATGGGGCAGCGTATCCTCGAAGGCTCCGGATGTATGGGGTGAAGCCAGATTGACTCAGTATCGACGTGAGGTTGAGGAGATTCTTCAGCCGCTGATCAAGGGGTTCGATCCGAACCGTGTTGCCGGAGCGCAGCAAGTCAACGATTCGGCACTACTGGCCTTGGCTCTATCCATGCAGAGCAATCCTGGAGCTGGAACTGAAGCGGTTAAAGCGCCTACAGTCACCGCCAACAGCACCTTGCCCACTGCGACGAGTCCTTTTGGCGTAGATACAAGAATGTACCTCGGAAAACCGATCGGCCTCGAGCAAACGCAAGAACTCGATCAGCTCGTGCGCTACATGCAGCATTTAAACCAGCATCGCCGGATCAACGAGGGCGACGACACCTCCGACGCACCCGGCTACTCGCTCAATCTCGTCAGGGTCCCGGTGTCGCTCCTGCCAGGCGCAATCACCAAGCGAGGTTATGGCGCCGAGATCACTTATACCGCCAAACCCTACTTGGGGCCCGACCTACTCCCAATGACCTTTCGGGACATGGTCCTAAACGATCTGACCGATCAACTCTCCGTGCCGCTGGTGAAATTCATCAACAGCGATCCAAACGGAGCAGACAAAATCTGGGAACTTGCGAAACGTTTGGGAGATGAATTCTCGGCGGATGAACTATTCAAACTTCTGGAATCTGGTGAGTTTGACTACGGCAGTTTACCCAACACCGGTATTGCTCTTAATCCACGAAAACAGACCGCTCGCAGCATGATAGGACGCACGTTTTCCTCCGTGTGTTCGATCTCTTTTTCGGGCAATCAGACCCGGCGTGGCCAACAACCTTTCCCTCCGACTCAGATCATCGATGTGTACGGATTGGATGAGATGCTCGAATTGGCCGTTACGGCCATGAAAGGCCTCCGCGAGGACGTTCCGAACCGACGTGTGGTCCACTTGCCAGACGTCCAAGCGTTCTTACGGGAGGAGCTCATCGCTGCGATCGAACTGGTCTATTCCGAGGGGATGCGAGAATGGTGGGATAGGGAGTCGACGGGTGAAAAGTGCTTGGTCAATCTCATTCGTCTGCGTAGAAACGAAGAGATTGACGTCATCCGAAAGCAGTTCATCCAGGAGATTTCGGGCCATGGCAAATCAGAAGTGACTCATGCTCTGGCGTGGTGCGTTTACGTTGATTCGATCCTGTTGAACGAACGGCTCAACGACGATATCCGCGAAACGACAGGTACGCGTCCATCGAATTTTTCGCTGGCTTGCTGGTTGCCGTTCTTCGGCCCGGATCCGAGCCCCGAGGCTCGTGATATCTTCACTAAGTACGTGCAGTTGCGATGGCCGATCCGGGTCTTTGCGCTCGACCCACAGGTCGACCAGCAGAGCATCGCAGATGCCTCGTCGATCATTCGGCAGATGCAACTCGCAGCGGTGCTCGGTTTTTCCAGCGGCACCATGGGGTTATCGACTGCCATGGATACCATCCGTAAACTGCAAAGAGATCGTGCCACGATCGATCTGAACCGGACCGCCGTGGCCTTTGGCCAAGGAGACGACACGTTCGGATGGCGTTTCCAACCTAGGTTTCAAACCCCGCCGGTCGAAGGCAATGCGAAAGTGTTCTTCCGCGATTTGATCGTCGGTGGCCCGACCGATCGCCAGCTTGAGCGAAGCTCCGAAATCGAACCGGGTGTTCGCGAATGCACTGCAATCATCCTCATGCCCTCCTTTGTACCCTTCGTGACCTTCGAAACCCACGGGAATTGGTTCAAAATTGCCAATCCAGGGCATACCGGCACAACAACTCAAGGAGAGGTTCACTTGAGCCGCGCGATCAAGCAGATGCAGGATCGGGCAGAGATGTGTATCCGATGCTCTCATCTATACCGGGACGGCGAAGTCGACCGCGTCTTGGCGAGAGTTCGCCAACTCGAAAAGCGTCTGCCGCTTCAAACCATTTCATGCCAAGTCCCAATCGAAAACACCCACGGCGGTTTCGAACTCTTTTGCAACGGCACCCGACAACTCGCTCCGGAAGTCACCGGTTGGTACGGCTCTCCGGGCTACGACCCAGCCACCGGGGCAGAACTTTTTGTCACCGGGGATAACTTTAGCATCAAACAATCGCACGTGATCGCTGGCAATACAGCGATCGAAAAGGCGACACTGATCTCCCGTCAAATTCTACAAGTTCAACTGCCAAAGGGCTTGCCGGTCATGACCGATACCCGACTCCTCGAGCATAGCAACGACAGGATCGAAAGCGATCAGCAGTACCGGGGCTACGTCGACCTACAAGTCGCTACGCCCTACGGCGTCAGCGCGCACATGCTGATCCCTGTCGTTAGGAAACCAGCACCGCCACCGGTCCCAGATTGTCCACCCACGGAACTGACAATCCAAGAATATCCGATGGTTTTGACGCTGCTTCGCAACAAAGCCGACTTCAAAGATTTTGTCTACGAGAGTTCTTTGCTGCCGCCGATCGTCACGCCAAAGAACACCACTCTCGGGGCGGAAACCTGCAAGATTCGCCTCTACTTGACCCACGCCTCTGCGCGATTAACGCCGGTCGAGTTCGAAAAAATAGTCAGAACCAGGGACCAGAATGGATTGCAAGTCCCTGCTCCCGAATTCATTAAATCGTTGGGAGCCAAAGGCCAATTGGCGGACTCGCTCAAAGAGTACATTAACTTTCTGGATCTCCATGACCAGATTCCTGCCAAAGGAACTCAACTGGAATTCACAGCGGAGTACTCGATCGAATACGAAAAGACCGAAATTCCTGTCGAAGGATCGTTTCCGTTTTTCGTAGAAGTCGCTCCTATCCCCGCCCCATCCAAATAGCACTGATGGCAATGCGTCTGGTGCACAATCCGCATCGATCACCGCTGCAGGTGCCATGCCGCATCGCCGTAACGACGCTGGACCCAGTCGTGGGTGATTGCTTCATACTTGGTCGCTAAGGGGTGATCGCTCCAACGTTCTTGGGCATTCCACTCGGATATGGAATGCCGGTAGAACGCGTCGATGAACTTGGCTCGGTCTGTCAGGTTCCTACCCAAACTCTCGACAAACTCCGAGTGCTCTCGGCGCTCTCGGTACTCGGGTTGCTTGGGTGGCTCGAGCAGGTAGCGTCTGATCCACTCGAGCGGCATATCCACCAACAGCGTTCCATGGTAGACCATCCAATTGCGCTTGAGCCTCAGCGCATTGCCTGAGATCTTGCGACCACCAATGGTCAAATCGCAGATGCCTTGGATCCCCACCTGGGTGCTCGATCCGATCGACTCAAGTGCCGATGCGACGGCGCGTTGCATGCGGGTCATCACCGTCCGATGAGCGCCATCGAGAGCTCGGCACTCGGGCCGCTGTTCGAGGGACAAAAGCAGTGAGAACATCAAGCACCCTGGTCCGGCGACAATCGATGCGCCTCCGCTCATCCGTCGCAAAATCGGCACCCGATCCTGTGCACAAGCCTCTTGATTGACCTCCAAAGAGACCTTGGACGATCGACCGATCACCACGCAGACCTGTGGCATCTCCCACAAACGCAATAGCTCTCCATCGCCCATCGCTAGGCCATCGATGGACTCGAGCACCGCTTCATCGAAGGCGAGGTTTGCCTCAGGGGTCGGAAACGAATAGTCCCAGAAGTACATCAGGCAACGTCGATGATGGCCTTGAGCACTCCGCTCTCTGGCCGCGTGAAAGATTCGAAATCATCCAAGACGTGGTCCAGGTCGGTTCGGTGGGTGATCCACGGATCGGTCTTGATCGTTCCGGCTTCGATCAAGCCGATGATATAGGGGAAATCGCTTGGTAATGCGTTGCGAGATGCAAGCAATGTCACCTCGGGGCGATGCAGGGACGGGTGCTTGAATACGATCTCATCCTGCGTGATTCCGACGTAAACCAACCGACCTGTTGGGGCTACGAACTGGAATGCACCAGACATCGAAAAACGATTTCCGGTTGCATCGATCACGACGGAGTATAAATCGCTATCGGTTAGAGCTTTTGCGGCATCAAGGCCGGAGTTGCTGGGAGTGACCTCGATCAGCCGATCAATGCCATAGGTGCGTTTGACGAAATCCAAGCGTGCTGGGTTCATGTCCATGACGGTGATCTCGGCACCGGTGAGCCGAACAAACTCCAGGGTCGCAATTCCAATCGGACCCGCCCCGATGATCAGCACTTGATCCTGGGCTGTCGAACTCGATCGCTGGCTGGCATGGCAACCGATTGCCAACGTTTCGACCAAGGCCAATTGATCCATGGTCAGTTTCTTCGATACATGAAGCTTGTCGGCTCGTATCAGAAAACTTTCGCACAAACCCCCATCGGTCATCACGCCGATGACTTTCAAATTCGCGCAGCAGTTGCTGGCCCCCTTACGACATGCGTAACAAGTTGAGCAGTGCATGTAAGGTTCGACGCTACAAGCATCACCGGGTCGAACATTCTGGACGTCCGAACCAACCTCGAGGACTTCGACCCCGAGCTCATGGCCGGGGATGCGAGGGAAGGCAAAAAAGGGGAACTTGCCTAGATAGCAACTGATGTCCGTCCCGCATACACCCATGCGATGGGTTCGCACGAGGGCTTGGCCTGGGCCGGGTGCCCCGGGACGATCGATGGAGATTTCCCGAAGCTTCTTTGGTTCAACGATTTGAATAGCGCGCATGAATGCAACTGGCCGATCAGAGTGTAATCAGGTGCTTACTCGTCACCCGTGACTCTGATCTTACCCGATTTCTCGGTCGTTGTATCGGAACCGATCTTGAGTTCCGTTTTGCTCGATGTGCTGGCTGAGGATTCAGCAGACGGACTAGGTTCGGTGGGAACCGGCGGAGCGGCTGGGGCCGACGGAGCCGGCAGATCACCCGATTCGATCAACGCCGGTTTCTTGGAGGTCACCGTGGTGCCTTCGCCTACCGCTGGGCTTGGAGCAGGAGTCGCCGCTGCCGGTAAATCCGATGGCGAGCTCACCGGAGCGCTGAGCGATTGGACGACGATTGGGTTGCCGTTGCTGTCGATCGGAATCCGCCGCGTGACGGTTCTTGGGACCAATCGGATCTCAGTCACCGGAACGGTTTTCATGACCTTCTGAGGAACCGAGACTTTGTCGACGACCCGTTCGAACCGAGTGGTCTGCACAGGGGTTTCCTCGTAGACGACCTCGTCTTTGTAGACTTCTTTCTGGACCGTCACGGGCCGGACGACTTGCTCGGTGATGTATTCGGTTTTCTCTTTCGCGATGCGCTTGGTCATCGGCTTTTGAACCGTTTGAGGGACCATGACCTTTTCCTGGACAGGGACCACCTTCTGGACCTGAACGGGGACCTGCTGCGCGACAACTTGGTTTTCATAGCGGGTGGTTGTCACCGGAGTTTGCTGCTGGACGACCTCGCTTTGCATGCGGGTCGTGGTGACCGGGACTTGCTGTTGGAGCACCTCGGTCTGCATCTTCTGCACGGTCATGGGCACCTGCTGCTGAACATACTCGGTTTGCATGCGGGTCGAGGTCACTGGTACCTGGACCGTTTGCGTCTGTGGCATCAGACTTGTCTGCGGGACCGCAACTTGCTGGTAGTTGGGTTGGTAATAGACGGCCGTGGTCGTCTGCCCAGTTGCTTGGTAAGGAACCCAGTTGAGTCCGCCTTGCTGATAGATCTGTTGGCCCGTCGCTGGATTGACTCCATAAGCTGGTTGGGTCCAGCGGAGATGGTATCGGGTATCGCCCGGTCTGTAATAGTTCTGCGCCATGTATCCACCGGCATCGACCGTGGCGGGCTGATAAGTCGTCACGGGCATCATCGAGGTGACGGCTTGGGCCTGCATGACCGTCTCGGTCACCGGACGCTGCACGGTGAGGGTTTGCGTCTGCATGGTCGTCTCAGTGACCGGCCTCTGTACGGTGTACTGCTGGGTTTGATAAGTCGTCTCGGTGACTGGTTTTTGCACCAGGAAGTTCTGGACGGCCATCTGCGTTTCAGTGATCGGCTTTTGAACCGTTGTGTACTGCGTTTGGTACTGGGTCTCAGTGACTTGTTTATATGTCGTGACGGTTTGTTCGACCTGCGAGGTTTCGCTGACCAACGTGGTTTCGTCGACGTACTCGACCTTGGTAACCGGTTTGAGGACCGAATAGGTTTGGTTGACCGTCGAGGTTTCAACGACTGGACGCCGAACGGTGACCGCCTTGCGCTCGACGCGGGTCTCGGTGATCGGTCGGTAGCTGACGACCTCCCTCTCTACCATGACCTCTTGGATCTCGACCTTGTTTCGCGTAATCGGGACCTGCTCATAGATCGTCTCGGTTTGGAGGCGATAGCTGATCGTTGGGGTGCTCGGTCCGCACGGCGCGCACTGTTGGGCTGGAACCTCCCCGACCAAGACTCCTAGCACGAGCGCCGAGACGATTGGCATCGGACGCACCAGGCAGGAGTGGAGAACGGATGCAAAGGCTCGTCGATTTTTGGATCGATGGGTCATCGTGATTCGCGGGAGAGAGAACTTGAGAACTTTTCTAAACGTTGCTTGCTATTTTTGTCAAAGTACCCGCCTGTATCAAACAAGAAATCCCAATCATCAACAAAAATTCGAATGCAAAACGTTTTGTCTCCATTCTTTAGGAAAAGTCAGTTTTTTTTCCCGAATCGTCAGACATTTCCATTTTTGCAAATCCTCCAGTCGTTACGATCGTTGCAATCGGAATACTACCCTTGTGTATTAGGTTTTTGGCTTCCCTAGTCTTCTTAACCGACCCAGATTAACACCGGTTTATCTATGCTCCCAAACGATCTTGCTGTCCTGGTGGTTGGACATGGGACCCGAAAGCCCAGCGGCCAAGCTCAACTGATGCAGCTTGTCGAGCAGATGCGCCAGGCGCAGCCCCTCTGGACGATCGAGCCCTCGTTCCTGGAATTGGCTACTCCGACGATAGAGCAAGCCATCCAGACACTCAGTCAGCGACACTTCCAACGCATCGTCGTCGTCCCGATTCTGCTCTTTACCGCAGCCCATGCCAAGTCCGATATTCCCGATGCAGTCGAGGCGTGCGCCAGGGAGCATGGAATCACCGTCACAGCGCAGACTCCGTCGCTCGGGACCAGCCCTGAACTCATCGCGCTGTCGAATCATAGGTTCCAGGAGATCACCTCGACCGCAGGTCAACTCGGATGCCCTGCGAGTCACTGCGGTTACGGTTTACCTAGTGCCTGCGCAGCGGTCTGCCCGCTGATTGGCAAAACCCACCAGCGTGTCGCTCTGGCTATGGTCGGCCGCGGAACGAGCGATCCAGAGGCCCTTGCCCACATGCACCGCTTTACCGAGCTGGCCGCAGCTGATCGCGCCGTCGAGTGGGTCTCGACAGGATTTTTCGCAGGAGGAGAACTGTCGGTCGACATGTTGCTCGAACAAGCCGCCAGTGCAGAGGCTCATGGCCAAGCATGCGATGCGGTGATCGTCCAACCCCACTTGCTCTTCGAAGGCGAGCTGATGGATCAGCTCCGATCCAAACTCATGCGCTGTCGTCAGGAGTATCCAGATCGCGAGTGGATCCTGGCAAGATGCCTGGGGGCTGACCGGGCCCTGGCCAACGTCTTTGTCCAATTCGTCCGATCGGTGGCCGAAACGCTCTGACCGAGATGCTCTGATCAGCGGGAGCGGGCCTGGCGGTAGCCTTCACCCTGCGAGTCCTCTTGGGCCGAATCCTCGCCTGCTTCCGAGCCCGTGCGCTTGGCATAGTAAGCGGCTTCGTCGATCCCGTCGCCATCAAAGTCACCCACGACGACGTTCTCACCCTCACCCTGGATCTCAAAGACTCGGTCGGTCGCATCGAGCTGTCCATTGCCATTGCTATCGACGATCACCCGATCGCCACGCACCACGGCAATCTCGTCGATTCCATCCCCATTGAAATCGCCCACGACGGCGATATCTCCCGTCTTACCGAACTGTGCGTAGCCATCTTGTTTCTCGTCGAGCTGGCCATCTCCATTGACATCCAGAACCCATCGGCCATCCAGGAAAATTCCCAAGGTCGATACGCCATCGCCGTTGAAGTCACCTGCGATGGGTTGATCCCCTCGGGTACCGAAGCGAAACACGTGATCGATCACATCCGATCGTGGATCCCCTTGGCTTCCGCGTTGCATGAGCCGTACGAGGCTCTCTGCGTCTTGGCTCGGTGGCAAGTTCTTTGGTTTGGTTTCGAGCCTGTTGTCTGGATCGGGCAAGCCCGGTTCGCGTTCGATGGCCGCACCATCGCCTGTTCGAGCGACTCCCCAAACACCGATGTCGTCCTTGCCATCGCCATCCCAATCCCCGACGACCGGCAGATCGCCGACCGAACCTAGCTGGGCCCAGAGGTCCGAGCGATCCCATTGGCCGTTGCCGTTGATGTCGATCAACCACTCGCCATCCTTGAACAGCGCCAATTCGTCCTGGCCATCTCCGTTGAAATCGCCAGCCAATTGCGCCGCACCTTCGACGCTAAAGGCTCGTCTGGAAGCAACACGATTGGGCTTTTTCATCGCCGAGACAATCTGCCAGCGACCAGAGTCGATCGCATCGACCGTCCATGTCGTCGCGTTGAGCATGCGAGCAGCTTTGGCGACCCGATCTCGATCCACCGTCCGTCGGTCCTGGTAGCCGCGAGGCTCTCCGGCATTGATCACACTCAAGTGCCAAGTGTAGTCGACATTGAAACCCGCGACGCTCTGAGGCAAACGCAACTCCTCGACCGGCGAGAGAACCACCCAAGGAGGGTTGGATGGGAAACGATACACGTCGGCTCGCAAGGGACCAGGAACCAACGGACCTGGATCAATCAGTGGCGCCGGGGGCGGCGGAGGCGGAGGCGGAGGCGGCGGCGGAGGCGGCGGTGGCGGTGGCGGTGGAGGCGGCGGCGGTGGTGGCGGCGGTGGTGGCATTACCCCGACGAGGATCTCGCTAAAGTTGTTCTCGAGCGAAGCTCCCCTGGCGATGACCTTCACAAACAACAGCGCATCGCTACCGGGATCTCTACCTGGCTGACTGGCCAGCAAATCGATCGTTTCCTGGATGTCATCTGGAATGCTTTGGCCAGCGTTGATCGCGGATCCTCCGGTCGTGCCTGGAGTATCCCAACCATCCCATAACTGGCTTGCCGACGACCGCTGATAGATGTGGTACTTGCCCGGTCGCAGTCCATCAAAAAGGTAGAAACCCGTCGCGTCAGAGAGCACTTCGACTCCCGCATCGCTGTAGCGACCTGGCAATACGTCATCGCTGGTGAGCATCGAGCCATCGAGCCGTCGGAGTTGCAATCTCGACCCGGCGATCGGCAGATCCTCGGCGCTTCGCACCCCCTCGCGTATGCCTGTCAGATCGCTCGGTGGCTTGCCATCGCTGGTAAGCAGTTCGCCTCCATCCTGAAAGACATATCCGCTGATGAGCCCGGGGGGGATCTCTAAAAAGTCGTATCGGATCGCATCGAATCCATCAGCAAGGACGATCGAGGAAACGGTATCGATCGACAGAGCGTTTCCGCCGGCGCTGCCGGCTTGCTGGCCACCTTGGAAGTACCCATCGGGCTGACGCTCGCGCAGCGCGTAGGTTCCAGGGGCTAGTCCCTCAAAGCGATAGCCACCATCGGCATCCGTCGTTGTGGTGGCCAAGACTTTGCCGTCGCGATCGATTAGCTCGACGATCACTCCAGCGATTCGATCTTCACCCGCAGCCCACGAGCCATTCTCGTCGAGGTCCTCGTAGACCTTGCCCGAGATCGAGCTAGGCAAGCGTTCGCAGAAATCGTACTCGATCGCTGATTGACCCCCCAGCAATCGGATCGATTCGATCCGCGTCCCACTTACGGCCACTCCATTGACCACTCCACCGACCGATCCGGCTCGGGAGGATCCATCGATGAGGCCGACCGGCTGCGATTCGATCACCGCATAAACACCCTTGGGCAACGAGTCGAATCGGTAAGCTCCTGTCGAATCGGTTTTGGTCGTAGCGACCGTCTTACCCGCCTCATCAACGAGCGTGAGGGTCACGTCGGCCAACGGCCGGGAACCGCTGGGATCTGTGCTCATGCACGGGAAGCCCGGCAACCCGATGTGGACGTTTCCAGAAATCGACGAGGGCTCGAGCTCGCCAAAGTTGTATTCGATCCCTACATCGCCGCCATTGAGCAAAATGTTGCCGATACGATCATTCGCTGTGAGCGAACCTCGCGTTTGATTGCCGACTCGCCCAACGGAGTCTTGGCCATCGAATAATCCGACCGGCTGCGTTTCAAAGAGCGAATAAAGCCCCGGAGGGATCGCATCGAATCGGTAGGAACCATCGGCTTGGGTGCTTGCAATCCGTCGGATGCTTTCACCGGTGATCGTTTGGCCGGAGACCAGTTCGATCGATACCCCTGAGAGTCCGCGTTCGCCGGGGTCTTGTAGTCCGTTGTCGTTGTTGTCCAGATAGACTCGTCCGGCGATCGATGCGGGGATGAGGATCTGGGGGGTGGACGCGGCGACGCCGGTGGATCGATCCCGCTTGCCATCGGCGTTGTCGGCGGGCAGATTCAGGGTCGAACCTGCTTGCTGTGCCTGATCGAGCTGAGCGTCATAGCGGTTGAAGAAACGCCCCGTTGCGCTTGCGTTCTCGTAGTGAGGAGCGCTGAACTCCGCTCGAAACGATGAGCCCTCGAATTCGGCTCCAGAGGTGATCGGGTCCAGGCCATCGTTGAAGTCTTGGATGTTATCGGTCGAGTACAGATGCTGGACTTCGTCGACGTCGATCGAGAAGACCAATCGATCGCCCGCGTAGAAATTTTCGAAGTTCAGTACCAACTGCATCGATCCGTCGAGCACTTCGGCAACCACTCGAGCATTGGGATCCTTGGCTTGCAGCGACTCGATCTTGAACCCAAAGGCATGGTCGGCTCCCCGTCCGCCATCGAGGGTATCAAAGAGATTGTCTGCGACACTGTAACCAGGGGTGTTTTGATCGGTGTCGATCACCAGCCGCGTCAGCTTGGTACTGGCCACGCCCCCTTCAAAGGTCACGTAGAACGAATCCCCGTGGGCATCGGACCCGGAATCCTCCTCGACATAAACGCCGCCAACCCAAAGCGGTTTCGAGCCGAGCGAATCGGCGTTGAAGACGACCCTGGGTTCCAGTTTTTCGATGAGGCTACGGCGGAACAGTCCCTGAAGAAAGTTTCCCAAGGATCGCTTAGACCGAGCTCGGCGCCAGCGACTCATCGGATCTTCTCCCGAGCGCTAGAGTCTTCGTACTGCGAGGAAACCGGATGGACAAATCGACCTTGGGCATCCGCACCCGAAAGCGCCGATGCGATGTCCCACGAGCGGATGGTCGTGTCGAAAGATCCAGAAAACAGATGGTCTCCACTGGCTCGTAGCACCGCGATCGTACCATCATGACCGATGAGCTTAAAGCCGATCAGCTTGGCCTCGAGCGGCTTGTCATTGCCAGTGAGATCCTCGCCAGGGAGCTCATTGCCAGGAGCCGCGCTGGGTTGAACGATTCGAATCGTATTGTCCGAGCCGCTCACTGCGAAGCGATCGTCGGCTAGACGTTCGATCGCCATGAGCCTGCCTGCCCCCAAGTCGTTTTGGTACTGAACCGATTGGGTTGCAATTTCGATGCCGACCAGCCGGCGATCTTCGCCGACGCTGTAGAGCATCGTGCTGTTTTGGGAGAAACACAAGGCTCGAACGCGGTGGTTGTGGGCTGCGATGGCAAAGCCACCTTCACGCGATGTTCGTACCCCCGATGTCAGGGCTTTGATTCGCACCACTCCGTCGCGGCCACCGTAGGCCAGATAGTTTTTGTCCGAGGAGACAGCCAAGGTCCGCACATCGGCCGACTCGCTGCGATGATCGATCGTCCATTGAAGAGAATCCAGGTCCAGCCGATAGATCGCCGGGTCGAAACCCGCCACCAGGAGCGCTCGATCGCCGACAAACTTCAAGCAGAACAAAGCGTGGGAGACTTCGATGCTCCAAAGCTGCTTCCACTCGCCAATCGCCGCATCGCTAGTGCTAGCCGCGTTGTCTCTTTTCCAAACCTGCAACTTGCCATCCTTGGCGCAGGTGGCAAGCAGTGAGCCGTCCGGTGAGAACTCGATGGCTTGGACCCAATCTCGATGGCCATCGAGCAGTGCCGATTGGGGAAAGGGGGCCGCGATGTCGTTTAGGCTGAAAAGACGGATCACATGATCGTCGCCGGCTGCGGCGGCGTAGCTGCCGCTCGGATCGATCGACAAGGCCGTGACGACGGGGCTTTCGGTAGCCTTCCCAAGCGGAGCCAAGCGGAGAACGGGCGGCACAATCGCTAGAGCCCCTTTATCCGGAACCCCTTGGCCGCAGACGTGCGGGCTCAAAACCCATGCAGCCATGGAGCACAGAGCACAGACAACAGTAAATTCACAGGGAAAACCCTGGCGTTAGGCATGCCCGAGAACCTTCCGAGGGGGTCGAAAAATCGAGATACAATTCCAGCTTTCTGGGATATCGACGGACCTCCTTAGGGTCTTTCAGGAAACCAAAGCTAGAATCAAAGGCCAAGAAGAATCGATCCTGTTGGGCAAGTTATGATGGTTGAAGGGAAGGCATGAGTTCGTCGTTGCGTAGCCAGTTCCTCATTCCAATCGTGGCGATGCTGCTGCTGACCTGCACGGCCGTAACGCTCATTTCATGGATGATCGCCTCACGCACTACCCTGGCTACCACCGAAACGAGGCTTCGGAATTTGCTGCAGCTTTGCGCCGTGAGTAAGTTTCCTCTAACCGAACCGGTTCTAGATCAGATCGGCGAATTTTCGCAATGCAAGATCCGAGTGGTTTCCGAAGTGCCGGTGAGCGACAAGCTTTTTTCGACCGAGGAGCTTGCAGGCACTTTCGATGCCTTTGCCATCCGTTTGGATCGTAGCGACTCGAGGACCGAGCCGGGGTCCGAGAGTTACCTGCTAGCTCTATCGGACCCTAAAGAACGCTTTGAGCGGACCACCCAAGCCTTCTGGCTGCCGATGGCCACCGGTATCCTGTCGACGCTCGCGTTCTGCGGGATCGCGCTGGGGATTGCCAATCGCATCGTGCGTCGTTTGGAGTTGCTCGAAACGCAAGTCAATCGGATCGCGACGGGAAGTTACGAAACGGTACCGGTAGCGCCCCAAGCTCGGGATTCGATCGCATCGTTGACCAGGTCCGTCAATTCGATGAGCCAGCAGCTTGAAAAGGCCACCGAGGAGATTGCCAACTCGGAGCGATCGCGGCTGATCAATCTGTTGGCCAACGGCATGGCGCATCAACTCAGAAATAGTCTCGCGGGTGCCGTGCTACTGCTGCAAACGGTTCTTAAGCGCAGCGTTGATCATCCGCCCCAGGAGATTCAATACGCGCTGCAGCAAATCCAGCTCGCCGAGGAATCGATCCAGCGGCTGCTGACGATCAGCCGTCATGGTCAAGCGGCCAAGGAGCAGGAGCTAAGTGTCCAGGAGATCCACGAACAGATCGACGGCTTGACGCGTCCGACGGCTGAGCATCACCATATCCGTTGGAAGCTAGAGAGTTGTGCTGAGGACCAATGCCGAAGAATCTCAGCCGGTAGCTCCGTCATCAGCGCCTTGCTGAATTTGGTTCTAAACGCTGTGGAGGCAGCTGGCCATCCGTCTTCCCAGCAGGGTGGTTCCGAGGATGGCAGGGTCGAGTGCCGCTATGTTTGGGATGGCGATAGCGGTATGCATCGCTGGATGGTTAGAGACAACGGTCCGGGTCCAGATCCTACGATTTCGGCCAAGATGTTTGAACCGTTTGTGACCAGCAAGCCCGAGGGGATCGGATTAGGACTTCCAACAACAGCCCTTCTTGCGAAACAATTGGGGGGCTCTCTGCAGTGGCACCGCCGAGGGGAATGGACCGAATTTGAGTTTGCGATCCGCGACTCTTCCTAACGGAGTAAATCATGAGCCTCATTTGGATCATCGACGACGAACCAGCGATCTGCTACGCCTTGCGAACCAATCTCGAGGATGACCGGCATCGTGTCGAAGTCTTCTCAGCAGCTGAATCCGCCTTGAAGAGTCTTCCCAAGCAGCAGCCTGATCTGATCTTGCTCGATGTCCGGCTTCCGGGCGCGAGCGGTTTGGAAGTCCTCGAGACGCTCAAGAGAGACTTTCCTCAAATACCGGTCATTCTCATGACTGCTTTTGGAGATTTGCAAACGGCGGTCCAAGCCGTCCAGGGGGACGCCTTCGAGTACCTGACCAAGCCGTTCGATTTAGAGACCGTCATGCAGGCGGTTCGCCGAGCCCTTGCGCAGCGTCAGATGCGAGCTAGCACAACGGTATTAGCTCAGGGCGAGCCGGAGCAGCCCGAATTGATCCTTGGCAAATCGACGGCCATGCAGAGTGTGTACAAGCAGATCGCGCGGGCCGCGTCGATGGACTCTACGCTGTTGATCGAGGGGGAAGAGGGGACGGGCAAGAACCTTGCAGCGGTCATGATCCATCGATTCAGCGCCCGGCAAAACTCTCCGATGCTCAGCGTCTCGGCGATCCCGGGCAAGGATCACGAGTTTGAGATTGAGCTCTTTGGCGCGGGAGGACCGGGATCCGATGCGCTCCAGCCGCTGCGAACTGGGCTGCTTGAGTTGGCAGGCGAAGGCACTTTGCTGATCGACGAGGTCGGAGCGATGTCGCTTGCCAACCAGTTGCGCTTGATAAGGGCGATTGAAAACAGATCGTTTTGTCGGGTTGGCGACACCGAGTCCAAGCAGCTACGGTGCAGGATTTTGTTTACATCCAGCCATAGCATTTCCAAGCTAGTGAGCGAGGGAGAGTTAGATCGGCGGTTGGCGTCACATTTGGAGGTTTTTAAAATCCTGCTACCCCCTTTGCGGGATAGGCCCGAGGACATAGCACCGATGGTGCGAAATTTCCTGCAAGGCAAATCGTTGCCGCAGGGGGTGCAGATCACCAAGGCGGCGTTGGAGGAACTGCAGCGGCGCAGTTGGCCTGGGAACGTACGCGAGTTGAAGCTTACGATGGAAAGATCGGCACTTCGGGCGGCAGGTGGGATTATTCAATTCGAAGACCTTCCGCCCGAGGCGTTGACGACAGCTAGCGATGGGTACTTGAGTGAATCCCAAGCGCAGCTTGAGTTGGCCGTCCGGAATTGGACGCTAGAGAAGTTGCAGGAGGCAGCTAGGAGCGGTGCGGAGGTTTCAACGAATCAGGACGAGGGCGTGTCAGGTGTGTTGTATGAGGAATTCTTGAGTGCCGTAGAGCCGAGTTTACTCAAGACGGTATTAGACAATTATTCAGGGAATCGCGCCGCGGCGGCAAGCACGTTAGGTCTCCACCGATCCACCTTGCGACAAAAGACCCGCCGCTACCGCTTGGAACCCGACAAGTGAGATCGGCTATAGGCTTTAGGCTGTTTCCTCACGTCTCACGCCTGCTCGTAGGGCTGTTTAGATGGTAGATGATTTCTCCGAAATCATCTGGCTGTTCGGCTGTTTCGATTGTAGATGATTTCTCCGAAATCATCTGGCTGTTCGGCTGTTTGGATTTAGCCCGGAGGGCGGCACATCTCTGCCGGTGTGCGTAAGCCACCGGATTTGGGAGATCACCCCTAACCCCACGAGCCCGGAGGGCGGCACATGGAGTTCACACGCAGCATCCTGGCGGGCGTAGTCAAGTTCCTCGCCGTTGGCTGCGTGCAAACGAGGCCTTGGCAGGCCGTCAACACTGTCCATTTTGTCCGCGTTCAATACAGTCAATACAGTCAACGCCGTCAATGCTGTCCAGAAACCCGACGCCGCCAGGCGGCGTAGCGGCACACGAGGCAAAGCCCGCGAGCGTCGG
>CAILTZ010000172.1 GCA_903837255.1 uncultured Pirellula sp.
TCCGGCGTATCTCTTCTACCACTTGCTGCTCGCCCTTTGCTGACGCAAGGGCGAGTTTCGCATCGAAGTAGTCAATCTCTTGCTCTAAAAACACTTCCAAAATTGCACGTCTATCTTCTGTGGGGCTAGGCCGCATGGATTCAATCATTTGCGACGCCCTACCCAAACTCGCTTCCCCCGCAGACACATCGGTAGACGAAAGCGTCTTCGCGCGCACAATCTCCAAGGCCAAAACGGAATTAGCTAGGTCCGTATTTCCAAGGTTTTGGTCAACCCACCAACAGGCATCTTTGTAGTAAGCATCCGCTTGGTCCAAACGCCCGTCTTTGGAGGCGATAGAAATCAACTTGGTGAGATTCGCTAACGCAAATCTCGATGCGTCGGTCTTTGCAATCGGGTTTACGAGGGCTCTTTTGGAAACACCCACCCCCTCGACAAGTGCCTGCTCTAGCTCGGAGCGCCGATCGAGCCCTTGGAGGCTTTCACATCGATGCTGTAACCCTAAGATGTAGACGAGTGTTGCCATTACATGCCCTTGAAGATTTCTCTCCTCCCGTTCCGAAAGTGATTGCTTAGTCAACAAATCGCCAAGGACTTCATCGAGAATTCGTATCGCAGATTGCGTTTGATCAAGCGACTCTTTGTACCGTTTCTGTTCATTAAACAGAGTCGATTTCAACAAGATTGCGCGGGCTTGCAGCAAACGAAGGTTATCATCGATCCCATCCCTCCGTATGATTTCCTCAGAGATCTCTAACGCTTGATTACACAAAGCCTGCGCACGATCGAAATCCTGCTTCACCTCGGATTGAAATTCAGAATAATAGAGCTTCGAATCCGCCTCGGCCAACAGCCAATTCGTTCGTTCCAGGTTTCGGTCGGAAACACCCTTTGCAGATGCAATCAGACCATCAACTTTGTCCCATTGCAACTGAGCTTGCTCTGGCTCCTGCACTCTTTGCAAATTAGCAAGTCGCGTAAGGATCCTAACGAGGTCTAACTTTAAATTCCAGTCGTCAGGATCCCTCGCAAGATAGCCGTCGTTGGGTTCCGCGATTTTATTGATAAACTTGGCAAGAATCGCTTTGCGCAATTCATACGAATCGGGCACCTGTGATAACCTATCGTCGAATACATACCCAACGAGGTGGTCCAACATATCCGAAGATACTCCCCGACTTGCGTTGGTCTTCTTCTGCTCAATTTCAAGATTCTGATTGAGATTTTCCACAATCGTCTTTTCTCTAAAAATAGCCACCGTTGCCCACAGTAGCGCAGCGGCCGTCAAACTCAACAATAGCAAACTCGCGATGACCCCCTTAGCATGCTTGCGAAGCCATCGTTCGGCCTTGCGAAAAATATGGTCGGGCACCACACTGATGGGCTCTCCATCGAGCCAATTCTCCAAGTCCTTACCCAAGTCCGTTGCCTTCTGATAACGATCGGCAGGCAATGTCGCCATCGCCTTGAGACATATCGCTTCGAGCTCTCGCGGGACCCTGGGATTGCGTTCCCGAGGCCGAACATACTGATTGAGCTTGGCACGCCCGAGCGCCTCAAGAAAATTCTTATCGCTGTAAGGCACCGTGCCGGTCAATATCCGATACAACGTCGCGCCAAGCCCATAGATGTCCGTTCGATGATCCAACGCCGTGTTCATCGCCTGGGCTTGCTCCGGACTCAAATATCCCAAAGTTCCCTTCACCGATCCGACCTGCGTCTTCTCTACGCCACTGCCCGAGCCTAACACCGGTACAAAGAGCAGCGAGTCTGCCTCGTTAAGCTGCGATGCATCCTCGACCGCTTTGCCCATCCCCCAATCCATCACCAACGTCTCGCCATAACGATTGACCATGATGTTCTCAGGCTTGACGTCGCGGTGGATCACCTTGAACCTGTCATACGCATACTGCAATGCATTGCACGCAGCGATCAAATGCCGAAGCAACGGGCGGAACTGATTGACCATCGCATCGCGGCCAAGCACCTCATAACGGATCGCCGTGACCCGGTCAGACAACCTCTCGCCCCGTATCAACTGCATCGTGAAAAATGGATTCCCCTCATCGTCCTGACCTAAGTCGTACACCGGGACTATCCCAGCATGGTCCAACCGACCGGTGTTGCGAGACTCCTCAATGAGCATCCCTCTGTGCAACGGATCGTTGGCATGCTTGGGATGCACCTTTTTCAACGCGATGCGCCGACCAAGCTCCGTGTCGTCGACCTCCCATACAATGCCCTGGCCCCCCTCGCCAATCAGCTTGCGAAAAACGTAACGGTGGATCGAGGGGTTCGATGTCGGTCTAGGCCCAGCGGGCCGGACGGTCTGGTCGCTGACTTTGGTGATTTCCTCGAACTTCTTTTGCCAATCCTCCGGGAGATCCTGTCCTTCGGGCACACTCCCATTTTCAAGGACAAAGCTCAGCGCATTATCGATCCCTCCTTGGCGTCGCAGCTTGGCCTCGACAAGCCCTTGGATGTTGAAGCGTTCCACCTCTTCAAGGAATTTCTTTTCGACCAGAATCTCTCCAAGCTCCCGCTGGGGCTCCTTGTTCCATACGGCTGCAGCTTCGAAAAACTGATCCATGGTGATGCAGCCATTTTGGTAGGCGATCAATGCAAAGAGTAGGTTTTTGTCGCTAAATGGGCTCATTTCGGATCCGTGTTGAATCAATGGTTGCCTGAGGATGCCTTGACCGAGGAATCTAGGCAGAATCTCTGCTTGTCATCCAAAGCTTATCTACACTACGCGTCATGACTTTCATGACTCGTTCAAAAAAACCTTTGGAATTGTCAATTGTAATGTTTTTTGCCTGGGGATTCAGGTGTTTAAGTGGTTAAACCCCTGGAAACCGTGATATCGACAGCAACCTTTGCGAGCTCGGAGCCTACCACCGGA
>CAILTZ010000173.1 GCA_903837255.1 uncultured Pirellula sp.
AGGGAGTTCGCATTAGGCTTCCTACGAATCTGCCATCGGCGGTCCAAAACCCCGTGGTGGCTTATGTTCCAGGGGCCCCTGCTTTGGGAACCTCGGTCAGTGATTCAGAGATTCTCGTCGACGGCTCGTATCCTGCCGAGGGAGAGCGTTGGACTCTCGATGCGATCGTCGGCGATGAACAAAGACGTCGAGGTGCGATTTATCGCAAGTCGCTTGAGTCCAACGACCGAACACAAACCCTATTGAGAATGGTGATGGGTTGGACCGATTTGTTCGATCAGGCCCCCCGCTGGAAGTCGGGCATCGAGCGCCGCGGTGTAGCTTTGGTGTCTATGCCACTGACGCTCCAACGCCCCGAAGCGGGTGCTCAAATCGCTATCCCTTACCCGTTGATCGACATCAAGATCTCTCGAGATGGAAATTCCTCCCCGGTGTTTCTCGAGGGAACCGGACGTTGGATCAGCCAATCGTCCAACCGCGCCGAAACGAGCCTTGAGTTTCGCTTGCCCAACGAGGTGCTCCCTCTGAAACCAACGATGATCGATTTCGATTGGGATCTGCAAGCCCCACGTCGCAAGGTCAAGCTCTCGTGGCTTGAATCCAAGACCCGAGCTTGGGTGGAAATCGTCAGTTTTGACGGACCCTCCCTGCCTTGGAAAGCATCGTTGTCCGACGCGGCATTGCTCGATGAGTTCCAAGACGGAGTGCTAACGCTGCGACTCGAGGTGGCCGAGGACCAAGAGCAGGGCAGCTCGATCCCTTGGAGGATCAAGCATCTGCGGATGAAGGTCCATGGTACGACGCTACCGACCAACTCTCTGAATCCTATCCCGTGATCTTTGAAGCCTGATATCTAAAGACTGCCATGAGCGACACTGTCGTTGAAACCAAAAACCTGACCAAAACCTACGGTGCTTTCACCGCCCTAAACGATCTTTCGATCCATGTGAATCGAGGCCAAATCCTGGGGTTTATCGGACCCAACGGAGCCGGCAAAACCACTACGATCAAAATCCTCGTCGGGCTTTCCAAACCGACCTCCGGTTCGGCCACCATCGCTGGAGTCGATTGCAGCCAAAACGCCTCGAAAATCAAGCAACTCGTCGGTTATATGCCCGACAAGTTCGGTTCGTACGACAACATGCGGGTCCATGAGTATCTGGATTTCTTCGGAGCCATCTTCGGTATCCCAGGCAAAGCGCGCAAGGCCAGGATCCAAGAGGTCATGGAAACGACCAACACCACCTACATGCAAGACCGCTACGTCGAGAGCCTCAGCCACGGCATGCAACAGCGGGTCGGGATCGCTCGGACGCTGCTGCACAATCCCGAAGTTCTCATCCTCGATGAACCCGCCAATGGATTGGACCCCAAAGCCCGAATCGAAATGCGACAGTTGCTGTTGCAACTCGCCGCTCAAGGCAAAACACTGATCGTCACGAGCCATATCC
Organism: uncultured Pirellula sp.; assembly: GCA_903837255.1. Lineage (GTDB taxonomy): Bacteria > Planctomycetota > Planctomycetia > Pirellulales > Pirellulaceae > JBKCUI01. The sequence goes on from CAILTZ010000173.1 coordinate 1,452, forward strand.
TGCCAGAGCTTTCTCGCATCTGCAACGTCGTAGCGATCGTCACGGCAGGCAAACTCAGGGCCTTCGGTTCGGTCGATGAAGTCATGAGCTCACTGTGCCCTCAACGCAGCTACGAGGTCCAAGTAGCCAATGCGGAGCACGTTGGATCTGCCGAACGAGTGCTGCGTGAAGTCCTCTCAGAGACCGAGCCCCTGACCAGTAGCCCAGCCGAGCTGACGCTCCGATTCCCCACCGTACGCACGGAAGCCGAACTTGCGGACCTGTTGCACAAACTCGTTGCTGCCAAGATCCCTGTTACACAGTTCCGCGAACTGACCAGCGACCTCGAGGACGCATTCCTGTCGGTAGCAGGCAAAGATTAAACTCGGTCCCCCTTCTCGAAAGCTTATCGGTGTGAATCCCCAGCCCCTCCTCAACAATCCGATCCTGCAACGCGAGCTCACGAGCCGTCTTCGGAGCCCCAATGCACTCATCGCCCTAGCGATCGTCGCTCTTGTCTCCTGCGGTCTAGTGCTGATGCGATGGCCAGCAGAAGCGTCGATCGATCTGGTCAGCCAAGGATCGATCCAAGTCTTCCGACCGGTAACCTATGCCATCGCCATTGCGATCATGATGCTCAGCCCCGCTTTCCCAGCCACGGCGATCGTCTCGGAACGCAAAAAAGGGACCCTGGTCCTAATGCTCAACTCCCCTACCCCACCCTGGATGGTCTACGTCGGGAAACTTCTAGCCAACGTCCTTTTAGGGGTCTTGCTCTTTTCGGTGAGCCTTCCGGCAATCTTCGCTTGCTATGCGATGGGCGGGATCTCGATCACGGGCCATATCCTCCCGCTTCTTATGGTCTTCCTCGGGATGGCATTCCAATACTCCGCCTTGGGACTCTGGGTATCGAGCCGCTCGCAATCGATCGACGCAAGCTTGCGATGGACCTACAGCATCTTGCTATTTCTGGTCGTGCTATCGATCGGACCGAGCGTTCTGGTCGGCAAGCTCTCTGGAATCTATGCTTGGATCGCCCAAGCTCTCACGACCCTATCACCCATCCCCGCCTTGCAACAAATCACCGGGGCTCTGGGCCAATCGAAATCGATCGGCATCAGCACCGGTTGGGTTGAGTACTTGATCATGTGCGCTGTTTCGACGATCGGACTTGCGATCGCCACACTCTACAAACTCCATCCGAACATGATGGACCGTGCTCGCGATGCGGGTAAGGTCATCGAAGCCAAGGAATCGAGTTGGTTTCGGCGAATTTCTTATCTGGTCGATCCCAACCGCCGCAAATCTGGGATCCCCTTCTGGCTCAATCCAGTGATGGTCAAGGAATTTCGGACGCGAAAATTCGGACGATTGCACTGGTTGCTTCGATTGATTGCTGTCGGTGCAGTGGTCTCGATCCTTTTGACGGTTGTGGCTGCCACCGGGACCGTTAACTGGGGTGTCGATCGGATCGCTTCCTCGATGGTCCTGATGCAGATCGGTTTTTTGCTGTTGCTAGGCCCAAGCCTCGGGGCGAACTTGATCGCTTCGGAGGTCGAAAGCGGCGGGTGGCAGTTGATGCGAGCCTCTCCGATCTCCCCGTGGAGGATTTTGACTGGCAAGCTCATGAGCACGTTCCTCACGTTGCTATTGCTTCTGTTCGCTACACTGCCCGGATATGTGATGATGAGCTACATTCAGCCGGCCATTGGGGGGCAGGTCTCCAATGTGATCATCTCGTTGCTAATCGCCACGGCCATGGTGACTATTCTCAGCGCATGCGTGAGCGCCTATTCGAAAACCAGCGCTGCTGCGACCGCCGGGAGCTATGCCGTTCTGCTGCTGCTCTTCGCGGGCACGCTGCTGATTTGGCTCGGTCGTGGAAATCCGTTCGGCCCTGTGTTTGTCGAACGCGCATTGCTTATCAACCCAGCTGCAACCGCCCTTGCGGAGATGAAAGCACCCGGATTTGAAACCTTTCAACTGATTCCCAAGGGCTGGTACGTCGGACTTGCAATTTGCGCCGCAGGTTTGATCGTTCTGATCCTGCGAATTGCCCGACTGACACGTCCTGAATAGCCAGCGTATATGAAAACCTTACGAGCCATCCAACTTGTCATGTCCTACTTGGCATTCTCTAAACTCTTGATGCTAGGACTTCTGGGCGTAATCACCGCGAACGCTTGGGCTCAGAGAGTCGTGCCTCTCGAGCACCGATGGGAGGCCGACCCCGGCTTTGGGGATGTCTGGACGATCGTTCGCGAACCGCGTGCCAAGTACCTCGAGCTGGAAGACCTCAGGAGCGATCAAGCGATCGTTCGTTTTGAAGCCGCTCAGAATATTTGCCTCAACTACGATCGACCCGGTTTCCGAAACCCCGAAAAAGCCTTGAAACTCCTGATCGAGCAACTCAGCAAAGACACCGATTCGATTCATATTCGACGCTCGATGATCTCTGGTGCCTGCCTGCTGGACGACGGATCGAATGCACAAACAATCTGGCAAGCGGCCAAAAGCGATCCAGTCAGTGCATCGATGGTCGAGTCGTTTTTGATCCAATGGAAATCACCGATCGCAAAAGAACTCTGGCGTGAACGCTTGGCCGATCCAAAATCGACCGCTTGGGGTCTGGAGAAAGCATTGGATGGGCTCGCCGTGGTCGGAGAGGAACAGGACCGCTCGCGGTGCTTGGATACACTTCGTTTAAACCGATCAACACCCATCATACGCTTGGCTGCCGCTCGGGCGCTGGGCAAACTCCAAACCACCGGCCTGCTAGCGATTGCCGACGAAGTCCTAGGTTCCACGGATCCAGACAAGCATTTGCTGGCGGCGAACTTAATCGCGCAGCACGACCAGCAAGGAACTCTAAAACGTCTTGAGTCCATCTTGGACCAAGGCCCCTCGCCTGCGCAGAGAGTGGCGGCTGGGTCCATTGCAAGAAGTTTCCCCGATCAAGGACTCGCCTTGGCGTCCAATTGGGCCAAACATCCCGACGATGTGATTCGGCTCGCAGCCTTGAACCTGCTGCGTTCCAAACCCTCGGAAGCAAACACACGACTTCAAGCGACCCTGCTTGCCGATCCCGATGCCAAGGTTAGAAAGACGGCCAGATTGCAATTGCTTGAGATTGCAAACAATGGCTTGCGCCCGATTGTTGACGAATGCATCAGCGAGAATCTTGCTTCGGAGGCTTGGCAAGGAATCGAACAGGCGATCGTTTTGGCCGTTGAGCTTCAGGATCGCTCCCGATGTCCAACCTTTCTGAAACTGCTCGATCATCCACGTGCTGAGGTGAACATGCATGCAGGCTGGGGCTTGATGGAGCTTGCGGATGATCCAACGATTATCGCTAGCATGGCACCTCTAGCCATGGAGTTCACCGCAGAACTTGAGGCAGGAAAACACTTTAGCAAGCAGGATTTTATTCGGCAGAGCTTCTTGTTCGAAGCCTTCGGTAAAAACCGCTACGCACCGGTCGTAGACATGCTTCGCAAATACATACCAAAAAACGACTTCAAGATGGGGAACCTCACAAGGGCCTCAGCGATCTGGGCGCTTGGAAAAATCCTCAAAGACCAGGACGACCCACAGCTCCGCACACAGCTTCGCGAACGCATCTTTGATTTAGGGACTATGAATCCAGAAAACTATCTCGTCGGTTACGCCTGCATTCTTGCGCTGGGTGAATTTGGGTTTCTGGATTCGATGGGTCCCGTCGAGCGCCACGCGATTGATAGCCGCGACGCCCTGAGTTGTGCCGGACGATGGGCCAAGGCGCAGATCGAAAAAGCGGCTAAATAACAGCGGGCCTGGATAGGTCCTTGGCTAGTCTACGCTTAAGCCACTCTTGGGCAGGGGCTTCAACAACTCGATAAAACCCATAGGCAACTACCAAACTGCAAGCGAACGCGATCGCCATCGCAGCGACTGCATGGGCTGGGCTCTGGCTAGCCCAACGATCGATTGCTTTGAGGACCACTCCGTTGACCAAATAATGGACCAAGAAGAGGCTATAAGAAACATCGCTCAGCCAACGCGCACAGGCCGGCAACCTCCAATGACTAAACCACCGGAACCCACCATACAAAACGGCAGCGACCATCAGCGACACAACGATTTGAGGCCTGGGATTGATCCAAACACTACCGGCGATTGACAACCCATAGAGCACCAGCACCCAAATTGGCACTTTGCGCTGCATGGTCCATCCGAGGAACATTCCAAGTACATATTGTGATGCGAAAAACAGAAAGCTAGACTCCCAAGCACTGCTCCGGCTCCAAATCCATGCGCTCGATACTCCAAGCAAAAACAGAAGCGTCGCTCGAAGCCTCAGACTTTTCGACGCATCGAGCCCCCAACGGTTGACGCGATAGCTCACCAAAAGCAGAAAGCAAGACCATTGAAACTCGATGCACAAATACCAAGTTCCAGCACAGAAATTATCGTAACCGAGCAAGTCTTGAAGAAAGAATAAATGCGCGACAAACTGAGGCCAGGAAAATGACTCTACCTGATCCAATGGCCATCCAATCCGATTGGTAAACCATGCTGTCGACAGAAGAAACGCTAGCATGACCAAGTAAGGGACAGCCAATCGAGCATATCGCGATACTAGCCCCACAATCAATTCCCTCAGAGCTCGACTCTCTATCCCAAGCGAGGAGGCTGCATGGACTTGATGTCTTTTCTCAATACTTCCCGTCATTCCACCAAGAACCAAAAAGACAGCAACGGCATAGAGTCCATAGTTGTACAAGGCGTATCCTAGGCGAGGCGCAAAGGCATCGGCCAAGTCCGACTGAGGTGCATACAAAGACAGGTGATGCCAGACGATGCACACGGCCGCGAGCCCTCGCAGTAGATCTGCAACAGCCAATCGACTGCCGTTCCATATACCGACGGATTCAATAATATTCTTATTCACAGAACGTGTGTTCGTATAGATTCTGCAAACTTGATGTTCTAACGAAAGAAGGATCATCGGCTCCCGAGGTAGTTTAGTTGATAAACTTCCTGGAAACCAACACATCGATGGAAATCTTTGCGATCCCGGAGCCTACCACCGGCTTTATGCCGGTGAAGCCGGGTGGTGGCCTCGATCAACCGATCCGCAGCAGATCGGAGCTGTCTCCAAACCGATCACCCTTGATCCCCACCTGATGGAGCACCCAAAGGTAGAGATTGCAAAGCGGTGTGTTGTTCGGATAGCGCCAATGACCGGACTTGTTCAGCCTTCCACCGGCTTTGCCTAACATCAGAATTGGAAGATCGTCATGGTTGTGCCGATCCCCGTCGGAGATCCCGCTACCATAAATGACCATGGTTCGATCCAGCAGCGACTCTCCTGCTTCGTCGACCGCGGCGAGCTGGTCGGCCAGGTAGGCCAGTTGCTGCAAGTGGAAGAGGTTAATCTTTTGCAGTTTCGCTTGTTTTTCTTCGCTTTTTCCATGATGCGAAAGGTCGTGATGGCTCTCGGGGGCTCCGATCTCGGGATAGCCTCGATTGCTACCCTCGTTGGCCATCATGAACGTTAAAACTCGGGTCGCGTCGGTGCGGATGGCCAAGCCGATCATGTCCATCATGAGCTTGCAGTGCTCTTCCCATACCCGAGGTACCCCTGCGGGACGGGAGTAGTTGGGTAGCCCGTTTTCACCGAGCTGCAACTTGTCACTACGTCCGATCCGATTTTCGACATCTCGGACCGCATAGAGGTACTCATCGAGCTTGCGAGAGTCCGCCGCACCGAGCTTGCGCTTAAGACTATTGGCATCTTCGAGGGCATAGTCCAAGACGCTTTTTCGCCGAGCGGACCGGGGTGTGGCCGGGCCTCCCTCGGAGACTTTATCGGGTGTCCCGAAGAGTCGCTCGAACACGCTCGAGGGGTCCATCTCTTTGGCCAGTGGACTCGATTCATTTCGCCAAGCTAGATTGCTCGAATAGGCACAGGAGTATCCGCTGTCGCAGTTGCCCGATTGCGAGGAGCCTTCCATGCCTAGTTCCAGGGAAGCGAATCGTGTCTTGTGCCCGATCCCCTGCGCGGCGACTTGGTCGACCGAGATCCCATTTTTGATGTCCGCCCCGTCGGTCTTCTTCGGGTGTGCACCGGTCAAAAAGGAGGCTCCGCTGCGGGCGTGGTCCCCCGCCCCGTCGCCGTGATCGCGGGCTCCATCGAGAGTCAGCCCGGTAAAGATGTTCAAAGACTTGCGATGCTTTGCCAGTACCTCAAGCGTCGGTGGAAGCTCAAAATTGGCTCCATCCGAGCCAGGGGTCCAGGTTGGCATGTGGATCCCGTTGGGGACCATCATGAAGAGCATCCGCACGGGCTTGTCGTCAGCAGCTGCAGCTGCACTCGATGCGGCTGCACTGGCCGCAGCAACACTGTACATCGGCGACATGGCTTCGAGCCAAGGCAGAGCGATTGCGGTCCCCAATCCACGGATGACGGTGCGTCGATCGAGCTGTCTCATGGCAATTCCTCGTCCCTTGTTCCCTTGCGACCAAACGGGTCGCTGGTGATGATTCCAAGCAACAATTCTTGGAAGCGATAATCGTTTTTCGATGCATTGGCTAGAATCTGATCGATTGCGCAGCGGTCGTAGTATTCTAGTCCGCGACCGGTCCCATAGGTCATGAGTTTTTCGGTGAGCGTGCGGACGAATTGCTCCGATTTTTGGTCGCGAACCAGTCGGATTAGATCGCCCGGATTCGTTACCTTTTCGCCGGTCGGAAGCTCCCCAGAAGCGTCGATGGGACTTCCTCGGTCGGTGGTTCTCCAACGGCCGATCGCATCGTAATTTTCCAAGGCCAGGCCCAGTGGATCCATCTGCTTGTGACATGCAGCACAGGCGGGATTGG
>CAILTZ010000174.1 GCA_903837255.1 uncultured Pirellula sp.
AGACGAGGGTAAGCGTACACCAGCCTGATCGGCTTTTTTCAAAGCGCAGGGCCCGCTTGAGGGTAGATTCAAGGTGCGCCATTGTTTCTTTCCCAGTTCTAAAGGAGATCATGCTTATGTCTCGCTTGCCGTCCTCGAAAACCGCCCAGATGTGGGCCGAGCGGATCGCCTAGGGCGACCGATCCAGTGTCCCGATCGCGCAAGCGTACCCAGGGCGGCGCTTCGCTTTGCCCTGGGCTATCTCATTTTGCCCCTTTGGGGCGGCGGGTTCGATGGTTCATTGAGCGATACCCAAACAGCCGAACAGCCCGATGATTTCGGAGAAATCATCGACAATCAATACAGCCTATGCGCGGTCGATGGTACGTTCCGCGGTTCATAGGTTATCGCTTGAGCTTCATGAAGTCGCGCACCTGCTGGGTGATCGCTAACTCCGTCGGCAATCGCTCCATCGAACTGGCTCCGTAAAATCCATCCACTTCCCTGCACCGCTCCAAGATATAAGCGGCATCCTCGGGATCGGCGATCGGACCTCCATGACACAATACCAAACAATCGCTCCGCAATGACTTGCTCGCCTCGCAAATCGCTTGCACCTGTCCGACGCACTCATCGAGCGTCTTGGTACTCTTGGCACCTATCGTCCCGCTCGTGGTTAGCCCCATGTGGGCCACGATGATGTCGGCCCCAGCCTTGGTCATCTGCTCGGCCTCCTGGACGTTAAAAACATAAGGCGTAGTCAACAAGTCCATCTGGCGCGCAGCGGCAATCATCTCGACCTCCTGCTGGTAACTCATCCCGGTCTCCTCAAGGTTGGCTCGGAACATCCCATCAATCAACCCAACGGTCGGAAAGTTCTGCACGCCAGCAAAACCAAGCTCCTTGAGCTCCCTCAAAAAGACGTCGCGAATCATGAACGGATCGGTCCCGTTGACTCCCGCCAAAACCGGCGTGTGACTCACGGCCGTGAGCACCTCATAAGCCATCTCTTTGACGATCTGATTGGCATTGCCATAAGCGAGCATGCCCGACAAGGATCCTCGTCCAGCCATCCGATATCGCCCCGAGTTGTAAATCACAATCAAATCGATCCCGCCTGCCTCCTCGCATTTGGCCGAAATCCCCGTGCCAGCTCCCCCGCCAATGATGGGCTCTGATCGGGCGACTTTGGCCCGAAGCCGCCCAAGGATCTCTTCTCGTGAATTCTGTTTGCTGGTCGTCATGGCTGTAGACTGTGCTGTGAATGTTGTTTGGTTGATTGGTTCTTGCGCACGGCATTCTATCCGCATACGCGAGGTCTTGGGCAAGCAGGCTCTGAAGTTGCTCGAGCGACCACTGTCCTACGTGCGTATCTCGTGAAAGGCTGCCAATACGCGATGAATGAACTCAGGGTCGTTGATGTGCGCAGGGACTCGCTCTATGCGAATGTTCGCCACACCACTTAGCCGTCGCTCAAGCTGTTCGAATAACGCTAAGTTGGCCTGGGGATCATGAAAGGGTTTGCCCGGCGCGTCCAACGCAGATACCCCTTGCATGGGCAAAAGAACCCGCACAGGACCTAGGCTCTTGATGAGCCTATCGGCTATCCAGTCGGCACACTGCCGATTCTCCTCAGGTGTGGTCCTCATGAGCGTGACGTTGGAATTGTGGACGTGCAACGTCCGCTCGCGAAAGGCCTCGGGCACCGTCGACATCGCCCCAAAATTAACCATGTCCATCGCCCCAACACTCAGTACACATGGCAACCGATACTGCGATAGTACGTCAAACCGGTCCGAACCTGCAGGGAATACCCCTCCGACTACTTCGTCGGCTACCTCGGTCGTCGTCAAATCAAGGATCCCTTCTACCAACCCGCTCTTTACAAGCCCCTCCATGGCTTGCCCCCCTACCCCAGTGGCGTGAAACACCAAACAATCGTAACCAAGCCCCTCGAGCGCTTCTCGCACCCCGGTCACACAAGGGGTCGTCACCCCGAACATCGTCATCGCCAACGCAGGCTTGACCGGATGGTCCGGGGCCGATCCAGTGACCATCCCCGCAATCGCGTTGGCCGCATTTGCAAAAATCCTCGTAGAAACGGCGTTTAGCCCGCTGACATCGACAACCGATGGGAACATCACCAAGTCGCTGCAACCGACATACGGCGCAATGTTTCCCGAGGCGACGGTCGATACCATCACCTTGGGCACCCCGATCGGCAAGGCTCGCAACGCCGGTGCAATCAGCGCCGTGCCACCGCTGCCCCCCAACCCAATGGCGCCAACCAAATTGCCATCGAGATACTGTTGCCTAAGGAACTCGACCAATACCCGGCTGAGCTTGTCGATCGCCTCCGAGCGATCGAGCGAGCTTAGGCTCTGTGGCATGAGCTCCGTCGGCACCGAGCCGCTCACATCGATGGCCTGTACCACGATCCCCGATTGCCGAATCCCATGTGCATTCCGAATCAGATCGGCGACGAACTGGACCTCCTGGGCCTTGGTGTCCATTGTCCCAATCACGTAAAGAAACTTGTCGTTTGCAACCATATGGCAGGTCGCTCCAATCGATGCTAACGCCGCGGTTGATGTATCATATGCGGTTCCATTATACACGCTTTGACCTACATTCGCTTGGCCGTATCCTCTCACATCCCGGGCCCAGAACCACTAGCCATGATCCAAGAAACGATCGACCGATTGCAAAACGCTCCAGTCCGCAAGCACGGATTGACGCTCCAACGCCGGATCGATTTGTGCCGTTCGTGTGTCGAAACAGTCATTCCGACCATCGAGGATTGGATCCAAACCGGTGCTCGTGGCAAGCTATGCCCTGACCGCAAGGATGTTCTTGCCGAGGAACTTCTAACCGGTCCTCTGATCGCTGTGCGTCTCTTGAAACTCCTCGAAAAATCCTTTAGCGATCTTCAACGATTCGGTGCGCCCAAACTTCCTGAAAACATCAACCATGGCTCGACACGCCGTCTTCATACCAAACCGCTGATCAGGATTTTCCCGACGAATTCGCTCTGGGATTCGGTTACCTTTCGGGGGATTGAAGCCAACGCGGTGCTGGCCGCACGAACCGATCCGAAAAAAATTCACCTTGCCCTCTTCGATCGCTTGCAGGATTCCTCGGTCTCGAAAATCTCTCTGGTGCTCGGGGCTGGCAATGTCTCTTCGGTTCCATTCTCAGATGCGATCCACAAGTCGCTCGTGTGTGGTCAGCAAGTCATCCTCAAGATGAACCCAGTCAACGCCTACCTTAAACCAATCTTCGAACAAGCCTTTGCTCCCCTTTTCAAAGAAGGATTGCTCGTCGCCCTCGAGGGTGACTCGCAAGTCGGCCAAGCCTTGGTCGATCATCCCTCGATCGACGATGTCCATCTGACCGGCTCGATCCAAACCCACGATCGCATCGTCTGGGGCGACGACCCGCTGGAATCGCAACTTCGCAAAGGGAGCAATTCGCCTAGACTCACCAAACCTGTCACCAGCGAACTTGGAAACGTCAGCCCCTGGATCGTCGTGCCTGGGAAATACTCCACCGCAGAGCTGGATTCCCAAGCCAAGCACATCGCCGCATCGATCACAAACAATGTCGGCTTTAACTGCCTCGCGACACGCGTGATCATCACCCACCAATCCTGGCCACAGCGACGTCGGTTCTTAGATCTGATTCAAAAACACCTGCGGGAGACCCCCCTGCGGCCATCGTATTACCCGGGGTCGATCGAGCGTTATCAGAAATTCACTCAGAGCAATACACAGCCCGATGGCTCCGGGTGCCTGCCTTGGTGCTTGCTGGAATCTCAAGACATCGAAAACAATCCGCTTGTGTTCCAAGAGGAATCGTTTGCCTGCATGTGCATCGAAACGGCCCTCAATAGCCCCAACGAAGAATGGTTCCTCGAGCAAGCGGTTGCTTTTTGTAACAACCAACTTCCAGGCACCCTGTGCGCATCGATCACCTTCCCAAATCGATTTATTCAAGAAAAACGAAGCTTGGTTAATAGCTCCGTAAATAAACTCGGCTACGGCTGTGTTTGCATCAATCAATGGTCGGGCTTGGCCTACAGCTTGCTAACCCCGCCATGGGGTGGCGCTCCGGGTGCAACGCTCGATGATGCCAAAAGCGGGATTGGCCAAGTCCATAACACGTTTCTTTTGGAGCGGGTTGAGAAGACGATCCTCCGCGGGCCGCTGATCAATTCCCCCAAACCGGTCTGGTTCCCAGACCACCGAAACGCTTTGGCTGTCGGCCATGAATTGATCGGACTGTATCACAGCTCCGATCTGCGATCCTCGACAGGCCACCTGCTGCGATTGTTCCGAAACGCATTGAGCGGGGCTTGAATTGAGCGGGCTTGAAACGCCTAAGCTTCGTCGAGGATCTCGACGGCCCGGAACTTTTCACCTTCGAGCATCGAGAGGCTAGCCCCTCCGCCGGTGCTCACGTGAGTCACCGCATCGGCAAAACCGAGTTGTTCGATAGCCGCTGCAGAGTCCCCACCACCGATGATGCTCACCGCGTCGCTGTCGGCAATCGCCTTGGCCACCGCTTTGGTCCCCTCGTCAAACGGGGGCATTTCAAACACACCCATCGGTCCGTTCCATACCACCGTCTTGGCCGAGGCGACGATCTGCGCGTAATGCTTGGCAGTCTCCGGCCCGATGTCCAAGCCTTCCCAGCCGTCGGGAATATTGCCAGCCGCAACAACTTGTTTGTTGCACGAGCTGCTAAAGGCATCTCCGCAGTGGGTGTCGGTTGGCAACACCAACTTGCCCGATCCGGCCGCAATGAGCTCCTTGGCCAAAGGCACCTTATCGGGTTCCACCAAACTCTTGCCCGTCTTGCCGTCCTGAGCCAGGGAGAACGTATAGGCCATCGCGCCACCGATCAGAACATAGTCGCAGATGCTCAGCAGGTTCTTGATGACCTTGATCTTGTCGCTGACCTTGGCACCCCCCAGGATGGCGATAAAAGGTCTTGCGGGGTTGCTGATCGTGTCGCTGAGGTACTGAATCTCTTTGGCAACCAAAAAGCCCACCACCTTGGGTTTGTTCCACATGGCCAAGGGTACAGCGACCATCGAAGCTTCTTCGCGGTGGCAGGTTCCGAACGCATCGTTGCAGTAGATGTCGGCAAACGAGGCCAGAGTGTTCGCGTAAGACGCCTCACCATCTTTTTCGCCCGGGTTGAATCGGACGTTCTCGAGCACCAGGACTTGGCCTGCCTGCAATGCAGAGGCCTTGGCCTGTGCGTCCGGTCCAACGGTATCGCTTGCAAAGGCGACCGGCTTTCCGAGCAACTCCCCTAGGCGTTCTGCGGTGGGCTTGAGGGTGAACTCCGGCTCAGGACCTTTACCTTTGGGTCGGCCCAGGTGGCTCATGAGAATCAGCTTGCCACCGCGTTCGATGACCGACTGGATCGAGGGCAACGCCATGCGAATGCGCCGATCGTCGGTGATCGATCCGGAATCGTCTTGGGGCACGTTGAAATCGACCCGCATCAAAACGACTTTACCACGACAATCTACGTCAGCAATGCTCTTCTTGGCCATGTTCCCCTCGTCCTAACTTTTCGGTCTAACTTTTCATGAATAAACTGCGTGCTTAAGCTGCCTGCCCATTATCGAGGGGTTTTTGCGGAGCGAAAGCCCCAAAGAAGCAAACTCACCGTTGGCACGATTAGCGCTAGTGATTGTGGCCCTAGTGATTGTGGCGGGGGACTTTGCCGCAGACATCGCGGAACGAGCAAGCGAAGTCCAGGCAACCGCCGGTGTGGAGTTGGCCGACGTTTTGGCGGTAGAGATGCTGCCAAGGAGTTGCCGTCTCGGGGGCTTGGTCGGCGCCAAAGCCTGGTCGGTTTGCCCATTGATCTGGGTCGACCAAGGCATCGACGCGACGTGCCTGGAGGTCGATTCGGACCAGATCACCGCTTTGCAATTTTGCCAAACCGCCACCGGCAATGGCCTCTGGGGATGCGTTCAGGATCGAGGGGCTAGCGGAGGTTCCGCTCTGACGTCCGTCGCCCAGGGTGGGCAGTTCGCGGACTCCTTGTTGGATCCAGCGGTCCGGGGGGAGCATGTTGACCACCTCGCCGGAGCCTGGGAAGCCCAGGGTACCGCAGCCTCGGATGACCAGGAGCGTATCTGGATCGCAAGCTTGGTCGAGCTGGTTGATTCGAGCGTGGTAATCTTCAGGTCCGTCGAAGACGACCGCTTTGACCACGAAGGCGTTTTCCTGGCCGGGCTTGGACAGGTACTGTTTCCGAAAGGCATCGCTGATCACACTGGTTTTGATCAGAGCCGCATCGAAGAGGTTACCTCGCAGGACCATGAACCCAGCATCGTGCTTGAGGGGATCATCGATCGAGCGAATAATCGCTCGATCGGGAGGCTGGGCTTTTTGGATATTCTGCTCGATTGTTTTGCCGGTGCAGGTCGGGAGCGAGCCATCGAGGATCCCACCTCGCAGCAGTTCCTTCATCACCGTGGGCAGGCCACCAGATCGGTGAAAGTCTTCGGCCAGTAGGCTACCGGCGGGTTGCAGATTGACCAGTAGCGGAACGCGGTAGCCATGGTCCTCCCAGTCTTGGATCGACAGCTCGATGCCTGCATGGCGGGCGATCGCGATGAAATGGGGTGGGCAATTGGTCGAGCCCCCTAGAGCGGTGTTGACACGGATGGCATTGAGCATCGACTCACGCGTCAGGATGCGCGATGGCCTGAGATCTTCGTGGACCATTTCGACGATACGTTTACCGGCGGCATGGGCCGCTTGGGCACGCTCGCGGTAAGGGGCCGGGATTGCGGCTGTTGCGGGCAAGGCCATGCCGACGGCTTCGGCCAGGCAGTTCATCGACAGAGCGGTACCCATGACGTTGCAGTGTCCGGGGCTTGGGGCAGAGGCCGCTAGCAAGTCCATGAACTTTTGTTGGTCGATCTCCCCGGCGCTCAGTCGTCGGCGAGCTTCCCAGATGATGGTCCCTGCTCCGGCCAACTCGCCATCGAGATAGCTGTTGAGCATTGGACCGCAGTTAAAGATCAGCGACGGCAGATCGGTCGTGGCAGCGGCCATCATGGCCGCTGGAGTGGTCTTGTCGCAGCCGGTCGTAAAAATCACTCCATCGAGGGGATATCCGTGAAGGACTTCGACAAGGCCGATGTAGGCTAGGTTGCGATCGAGAGCCGCCGTGGGTCGGCGGACCGATTCTTGGATCGGATGCATCGGAAAGACCATCGGCACCCCGCCAGCATCGCGCACTCCGTCGCACAGCCGCGATACGGTTTGAAAGTGAGCCCGGTTGCAGGGCGCAAGATCGTTTGCCGATTGGGCGATACCGATGATCGGCCGTCCGGCTTGGAGTTCCCCGAGGGTCATTCCATAGTTGAGGAACCGCTCTAGATACAGGGCCGTCATGCCGGGATTGCTGGGGTTATCCCACCACTGCTGGGAGCGAAGCTTAGGTTGTTTCATGGCAGTTTTTTTCGCGGTGGGTGTTCATCAGTCGGATCGGTCGGATCCGACCGATCATTTTTTGCGAAGCTTGCGTTTGTGTTCGAAGAAATCGGTGAGGATTTGGCCGCAGTCGCTGGCCAGCACTCCGCCGACGACTTCGCAACGATGGTTGAGCCGTGGATCGTTGAGGAGTTGATACAGTGAAACCACGGCTCCGGCCTTGGGGTCCAGAGCACCGTAGACCACGCGAGGGATACGGCTCTGGAGGATCGCTCCGGCGCACATTGGGCAAGGTTCCAAGGTGACAAAAAGGGTGCAATCGATCAACCGCCACGAGTTCAAATGCGATGCGGCTTGGGTGATCGCAATCATCTCCGCATGGGCGGTGGGGTCAGCCAACTGTTCGCGTTGGTTGAAAGCCGTTGCGATGATCTTGTTGGCATGAACGACGATCGCACCGACCGGGACTTCGTCCTGTTGGACAGCAAGCTCGGCCTGTTGGAGCGCACGGCGCATGAAATGTTCATCGCCCAAAGCCCCCAAGCCCAGCGACTCGAGACCCAAAGACTCGAGGCCTTCTTCGAGCATCCAAGAATCAGCATCATCGAATTCCATGGAGTTCAACTCGCTCATGGTCGAGACTTTTTCCAAGCTTCCAGTCGGGCCTCTCGGATCGCATCCGAGCCGGCCGTCAGAGCGATCGAGCTTGGAATAAAACCCCAGAGAGGGGATTGGCGGACGGAAGGAAAAAAGTTGCGATAGTCCATGCCGTCAATCTGCATGCAGGTAAGGAGTGCAGCATCGCGCAATTCGACGGTTGCCAAGGGGCGATTTTGGTTGGGATTCGGGTTGCCACCGGGGGGTAATCCGCCGGGAGGTAAGCCGCCGGGGATTTGAGGCAATCCGCCGGGTATCTGAACCCGAGGGACCATCCCGCCCGGGGGATTGAGACTTGCGAGCTCCTCACAGACCTCGTGGTTGTCCAACCATTTTTCCAGTAGCGGAATGTCCTCGCTCTTTCCGTAGCGAAAGAAAACTTGGAAGGCTCGGACGATGTCTCTTGGGTCGAGGTCCTCGTCGTTTGTCTTTTTTCCGGCTTGGTGAGATTCCAGCATGCGACGGGCCAAGACCTTAGCGGTCGAGAGATTCGATTCGAGCATGACTTGGATGGCGGTCGATTGCTCGTAGCTTCCCTCGATGCTCTGGGTCCACTGCTCCATCATGGTTTCGATAGGGCGTTTGGACTGAGGGTCTCTGAGGCATTGGTTGTAGGGGGCTCTGAGGAGTATTCTGAGCGACATCGCGGCGAGATTGCCTTCCTGGCTCCCTTGCGATGCGCATACGCAGTACAGGAGTGCGAGACCGTCGGTTTTGTCAGCTTCAGAGCGGCGCATTTCCTCTTGCTGAATGCGTTGAACAATTTTCCGGCCTACTTCTGCGGCTTGTTTAGGATCCTCGAGCGAGGCTTCTACGAGATCGGGATGGCGATCGTAGAGTTGCAAAAAAAGCCGTTTGGAACTTCGGTTCGACCCTGCGACATTGGAAAAACTCGACCAGCCGTGCAGGCCGTGGTCGTTGAGGATATCCGTATCGCGAAGAAAGCCTTTGACGATTTCCTGCTGCCTCTCGGCTTTGAGTTTCGCGATGACGCTCGAAAGCCGTACGACGATCTCAGGATCTCTGGTTCTGGCGAGCTGCTCTTTAAGTAAGTCGAGCTGATCGCTCGATAGCTTGCTGAGCTTTCCCGAAGCTCGGTCGCGAACATCGAATTGGCTATCGCCGAGCTCCTGGACCCATTGGCCGATGGTGCTAGGATCAGGCCGTTGGGCCGAATCCTGGGCCCGGGCCGAGTCGCACAGCAAGCCAAAGCCAAGCACCCCGTAGGCAAGGGCTCGAATGCCCGTTGGCTGGCGGGCCGGCAGTTGGCTTGGCAGACGGGGCACTGGCATAGTTCAGCCTTGGTCAGGGACGGTCGCAGGGGCCGAATGGAAAACGAGAAGCCCCCTGCTTGGAATTCTAAGTGGTATTCTACCCAACACTTTAGCACCGGTAAGGCAGGCCGGTAAGGCAGGCAGGAGCAGACGATACTCAAGAGAAAGGACACTCGAGAGGAGTCCGACGGGGGCTTTTTCGGAAAAATCGCTCCGGAGCCCGAACCTTTGTTTCTTTTTGCTGTCTGAGTCTGTAGGCCGATGCCGAAATCGTATCGCATCGGAAATATGGTTGTTTTTTTTGATTTTGCAGGCTAACATCGGGTCTTGCTCTACGATTTAGCTAGAGAGGGATCCGACGCTCGCCGCCGGAAACTCTCCGGATAGCAACCTAGAGCAACCTAACTTTTTTGTCTCATCTCATGCTGCGCCGCAAAGGGTGCAGGAGGATGTCATGCGTTTAGTAACCAGTGCCAATCGATGGGTTAGCGTTTTTGCCACCGAGCAAACAACTGCGATCGTCCGTGCATGGAACGTCATGAATTCCCTCCTGTCCCGTCTAGAGTCGCAGGAGGGAAGGATGACGTACCAAGGCAGATATGCGGGGACGATGCGCCCGGCGTTTGCCAACGTGGGCAAACCCTGTCAAAGACCAATACATCCGGTATTGGCGACAGGTAATAGCCAGGATCGCCAAGCGATCCGTTCACGGTAAGTACGTCACATCCTTTTTCTGAAAAACGAATCTTAGAAACCCCAGCACAGGGTCGCCCAACTCCGGGCCTAGATTCGAAAACCCCTCAAAACCTCAGCACTCGATCCCCTTGTGGAGACCGCTTGCACTCGGCAAACCCCGATTGCTTGGCTGTTCCCCAGCGAGCTGATCGCTTCGATTCCAACCAACTCGAAGAGCGTGCTGCACTACAAGAGCATGAGATCATGACCCAAATTATCCAAATCGAATACAGCACTTTAAACATAGCGCAATTGGTTGCCGCTTCGTTGTCAGGCGACAGAGACGCGTTTGGCGAACTATTTCAACGGCACGAAAAGCAAGTTTTCGCGGTCGCTTACCGACGATTGAGCGATCGGGACGAAGCCGATGAGCTGGTCCAGGACGTCTTCATCCAAGCTTGGCGCAAGTTAGGACAACTGAGCCAAGCCGAAGCGTTCGGGGGTTGGTTGCGGCAGATCACGGTCCGCATGGCGATCAATCGGGGAACCCGGCGCGCCAAATTGGCTTTCATCGATCAAGAGATCTTGGAAGCTTGTGCAGGCGCTGGACAGGACGTCGAAAGCACGCTGGTTCGCGAGGAAACCCGCAAGCGGTTGCACGAGCAATTGGCTCTGTTGAAGGAACTCGATCGAGCTACCTTGGTCGCCTACTACCTCGAAGAGCAAAGCATGATTCAGATGTCCGAGCATTTCGGTGCTCCGGTCGGAACGATCAAGCGACGGTTGCATACCGCACGGCAACGACTGGCCGAGGTCTGCCAAGACCTCGCGGCTTGCTAGGGCTCCCGATACGGGCCTTGGTAAACAAGCTGGCCGCCGGCCGGACCTGCACCTGGTCCGAGCTCGATGGTGTAGTCGGCAGCTTCGTTGAACATCTCGTTGTGCTCGATCGCCAAAACGCTACTCCCTTTGTCGATCAGCAACCCGATGCATTGGATCAGCCGCTCGACGTCCTGGAAGTGCAATCCCGTTGTCGGTTCGTCCATCACAATCAGCGACCCGGCTCGATCGTCCAAATACGACGCTAGCTTGAGCCGCATCGATTCTCCTGCGGACAGGGTCGAAAGACTCTGGCCCAGGGGGAGATATCCAAGTCCGATTTCGCGAAGAGGCTTGAGCTTTTGATTGAGCTTCTTTTCACCCCTAAAAAACTCTGCGGCTTGGTCCCCGCTCATCTCCAGAACCTGCGAGATTGTGCGATCGCGGTAAGTGACCTCGAGGACTTCGGGGCGGAAGCGTTGGCCGCGGCACTCGGTGCACTGCAATTGCACGTCGGCCATGAACTGCATGTCGACGAGCGTAAAACCCAACCCCTCGCAAAGTGGACATCGCCCTAGTCCGCTGTTAAAACTGAAGTGTCCGTCTCCAAACCCCTGGGCCTTGGCCGCTGGGGTCGAGCCAAAGATACTCCGTATCTCATCGAGGATTTTTAGAAAAGTCGCAGGACAAGAACGTATCGATTTGGCGATCGGGGTCTGGTCGATGGCGATCACCCGCTGGATCAAGTCCGCTCCATGAAGGGATTGGTAAGGCAGGCCGGGTGTTGAGTCCTCGCCGGTCTGGTTTAAGATTGCAGGCACGAGCGTATCGAGCACTAGCGAACTCTTGCCCGAACCGCTCACCCCAACGACGCTGGCAAAGCATCGCAAGGGGACCCGAAGATCGATGTTTTTAAGATTGCGTCCGCAAGCTCCTGAGAGCGTGAGCCAACCATGCTCGAGCGATCGTCGAGCGATCGACTTCGGTGCGGCGATTAGGTAGCTTGCCGTCAAGCAGCCGGATCGTTTAAGCTCCGTGGGTGTTCCTTGGAAACAGATCTCCCCTCCGCGCGAGCCGGCTCCGGGTCCGATCTCGATGACTCGGTCGGCCTGATGGAGCAAGTACGGCTCGTGCTCGATCAAGACCACGGTATTGCCGCGATCGATGAGTCGTCGCACTGACTGGGCGATTCGCTGCGTGTCGGTCGGATGCAGTCCGACGGTCGGCTCGTCGAGCACATAAAGCATGTCGACGAGGTCCGATCCGAGCAGGTTGGTGAGATTCACTCGCTGGGCTTCGCCACCGCTGAGCGTATGCATGGTGCGCGAAAGGGTCACGTAACCGAGGCCGACTTCCTGAAGGTATCGCAGGCGAGAGAGGACCTCGGCGAGCCCCCGCGTAATCCCCTCATGGCGATCGGTGGGAAAGGCATCGAGACCAGCCTCGATGCTCTGCATGAGCTCGACGAGCCGATCGATCGACTCCTCGGTCCATTGATTAAACGTCGCCGTTTGATGCCGATACGCTAAAGCGGCTTGGGACAAACGGCGTCCCTGACACGTCCCGCAGGTCCGATACGATTTCCAACGGGTCAGAAAGACTCGCACATGCATTTTGTATTTCTTGCGTTCCAACCATGCAAAGAATCCCTGCAAGCCTCCGAAGCGATGCTTGCTAGACCCTTGGTCGATCAACTCCCAGTCTTTTTTCTTGAGCTTCTCGACAGGCACATCCAATGGCAGATCGAACTTTGGCGCGAGCGAGATCAGTTCCTCGAGTTCGTGGCTATAGGCAGGAGTTCTCCAAGGTGCGATCGCTCCTTGCCGGAGACTCAGCGACTTGTCCGGTACGATCTTGTCGATGTCGATTGTCGCGGTCTCGCCGAATCCGGTGCACTCCGGACAGGCTCCGATTGGGCTATTGAAACTAAAGAGCCTCGGCTCGGCGGCCGGAACCACCATGGAGCATGAAGAGCATCGCAGCTCCGAGGAGAACGTATGGACACAAAACGGGTTGCCGTCGACCAAGATGCCATTGGTCGGCTGCGGATCGTTTGGATCGCACTCGACCAGGACAGCGATTTGCTCTGGGCTGCGCTCAAAGGCTTGTTCGATCGATTGGCGCAGCGACACGTCGATCGATGAGGAGATCCGAAAGCGTTCGATCACCACGTAGGCTTGGCCTGCTTTTGGGAACAGGCTCGCAAGTGTCTTTTTCTCGGTCGATAGCTCGACCATAGCCCCTTCGACAATCAATCGGATCCAACCGGTGGCTTGAAGCTCAAAGAGCAATTCCGATAGCTGGGATTTGGAGGTCCAAGCTATTGGGAAGGTGAGCATGGCGCGGGCTTGAGGGAGTTGTTCGATGCGTTCGGCCACCCGATCGATGGTGAACGATTCGATCGATGCATCGCAGGCCCAGCAGTGCGGTTTTGCGATCAATGAGAAGACCACCCGAAGCGGTTCGAGCAGGTCGCTGGCTGTGCCCACCGTCGAGCGGTTGTTGCGAGATCGATCCGATCGGGTCACGGCCAGCGTCGGGGGGAGATGCTCGAGCCGATCGAATTTGGGTTTATCGAGCCGAGCCAGGAATTGACGGGCATAGGCCGAGAAGCTCTCGATGTAACGACGTTGGCCTTCGGCATACAAAGTATCCAGGGCCAAGGAAGTCTTGCCGCTACCGCTCACCCCGCAGATGACCGTCAGATGGTGCAGTGGGATGTCGACATCGATGTGCTTGAGGTTGTGTTCGCCCGCTCCGCGAAGCTCGATGCAACGGTCGATATGCACAGACTCGTCCGGGGCCGATGCTGCAGGTGGCTTCCGAGGTTTAGATCGAGACATTCAGGAAGCGAAGAAGCGAGATGATCCAACCGCCGGCTAGGAACAAGACGCCCAGGATAGCAAGATAAATCCAGACCTTGGTCATCGAACAGCAAGAGGCCACTTCCGAAGGTGGATCCAAGCATTCAGTGATCCAAAGCTCCCGCTGTTTGTCGGTGGGAAACCATCGGCATTCGACCAACTCGAGCAAACCGTACTCGACGGAGAATTCCAATGCCCCGCATTCGATTCGTCGACCATCGGAACTTTGAAGATTCATCGATTCAAAGCACCAGACTTGGTGGCCGTATTGGTTTTCGGTCTCTTCTTCGAAATAGCAGGGACGCAGGTTCTCGATGCGTGATGATGCTACGTCAGATTCACGGAACGAGAGTTCCCTCAAGGCATGCTCGGTGACGGTTTGCCAAGTCTTTCGGGGGAACTGGATGTTTTCGACTTGAGGTCTCACGATTCGATTCCTTCTTACCGATCCCTACATATCTCCAACTGATCTCCAACAGATCTCGCCTACTGATCAAATCCTTTTTTCCGATTGCTCATGGCCTGGTTGCGTCGATGTGGCCCGTGTAGCGACAAGCAACGCAGTATAATGCAAGGCGGGTCAGAATCCAAAGGGATGTTTCTGGGACTAAGCCAATATTCCGAGCAATCATTGAGGGGCAACGGGGCCTTGTTTGAGCGAAAAAGCCTGAAGTGGCCGATTTTGGTCGCAATTTTGATGATCGTTATGTTGGTGGGGCTGACCATCGGGTGGGTCCTGCTGAACGTATTTAGTGCGCTCGATGCGGAAAAGACCAGCCGCTCGTCCATCTACTGGGTCTTGCTGAGCGTCGGGGCGGTCTTCTTTGCGTTTTTGCTCGCCGGAGTGATCCTTTACTTGATTTGGATCATACAGAACATCAACCTTAATCGCCGTCAGAGCAACTTTATTGACGCAGTCACGCACGAACTGAAAACACCGATTGCGTCGCTGAAACTCTATCTCCAGACGCTTCATCGGCGGGATGTCGAGGGTCCCCAAAGGCAGCAGTTCTACGGGACGATGATTGAGGATGTCGAGCGACTCGATCGGCTCATCAACCAGCTTCTGGATGTCGCGAGGCTTAAGCGGGACCAGCAGGATCCGGCCTCGAAGGAATGGGTTTCGCTGCGTGCCATATGCAACGAGTGCGTCGAACGCTTGTCCAAACAGCATTCGATCAGCACCGACGTTTTTCAACTGGATATTGAGGATTGCCAAGTCCTTGCACACAGGATCGACATCGACGTGATGCTCGGGAATCTGCTGGATAATGCGATCAAGTACTCGTCGGATCCGCCGGAGATTACCGTGCGAATTACCTTTCAGAACGACGCAGCGTTGATAGCCATTTCAGACAATGGGCAGGGGATTCCAAGGCACCTTCATCGCAAGATTTTTTCGCGATTCTATCGGGCTGGAGATGAGCTCGAGAGGCGTAAGCCAGGGGTGGGGTTAGGGTTGTTTTTGGTCCGATCGATTGTCGAGAGACTTAAAGGGTCGATCACTGTTTCGGAGCGGATCAACAAGCCCGGAGCGACGTTCTTGGTGACGCTGCCGGCAAGGCAAGGCTAATCGGACGGATCGAACCTGCATTTTTTGAGCATTTCTGCAGCGAAATCCAACAGCTCCCCAACCGCCAATGCTTGCAATCGACGCCGGTTCTCCAAGGCGAAACTTCCCGCAAAGCCCTCTGAATCTAGGCCTGCCGTATCTAGGCCTGCCGTGCCAGTTTCGGGGACTTGCAGCCCACCCAACAACGACTCCCGGCCCACGACAGACCCGAATGAATCCGGTCCCATACGCTGCATCCATGCCATAAACACGCGGCGGTCCAGATGCGCCGGTGCACCCGGCCCGAAATGACCGGTGATCGCTATCGCAACATCGGCTTCGGGGGTCGCCTCGAGCACTCTCCTGGCTAGCTCCTGGCTGGCCTGTGGACTGACAGGTCCGATCTGGGGGTTTGCAAGCAAATCTGGATCGACCCCGAGCCACTGGGATTTTGTGTCGTTTCGATAAACCACCATCGAACCACAAAACAACTCGGAAACCCCAGGAACGCTTGTAAACCAAGCAGCCGCAAGCCCCCCAGTGCAGCTTTCCGCTAGCACGATCCGCTGCTGGGACTCCCGAAGTAGTCTAATCACTTCGAGAATTTTCGAGTAAATTGGCGGATCCCCCGAGGGAGTCCCTGGCATCGGATTTGTCATCTTTGCAAGTCTCCCACCCCGGATTTTCTCTCTACTGTCCATCGATCCTACTGTCCATCGACCTTCAAAGCACCTGCCCATGGCGAACCCAACGAAGAACAGCAAAGCCCATCCAGTCCCAGGAACCAATCTACCCGCCTTTTGCTTTGATACCATCCAGGAACTCTCGCATTATGCCGCTCACATCGTGGCAGGGCTGATCCGCGAGCGAGCCGCCTTGGGCCAGCGCACCGTCATCGGCATGCCAGCCGGATCGACCCCGCTTACTACATTCCGAGAACTGATCCGTCTGCACCGCGAGGAGTCCCTGGACTTTAGCAGCGTCGAGCTGTTTCTCCTGGACGAATACTATGGTTTGCCAGCCGATAGCCCTCAGTCTCACCAAGCTTGGCTGCGGGAACATCTAACCCAGCATGTGAATATCCCTGAAAACCAAATGCACTGCCTCGATGGCAATGTACCCGAGGAGCAGATCGACTCGCACGCTTTGCGATTCGACGAGGCGATCGAGCTCTCAGGTGGATTCGATCTGGTCCTCCTGGGAATCGGGATCAACGGCCACATCGGGTTCAACGAACCCTTTTCTTCCAGGCGTAGCAAGACTCGTCTTTGCACGCTCGACTCGGTCACCCGCCGAGGTGTCGCCAGCGACTTCTTTGGCGAAGACAACGTACCTAGCGAGGCATTGACGGTGGGCTTGAGCAGCATCCTGGCGGCACGCCGCATTCTGCTCTTGGCCCTCGGTGAGCACAAATCCAAGATCGTTGCCGAGACGCTCGAGGGCTCTGCGACCGAGCGTCTCCCGGCCTCGCTCCTTCAAGAGCACGCCGATGTCCGAGCCCTGATCGATACCCCTGCGGCTGCGAACCTCAAAGGGATCGCCACACCTTGGCTTTTGCACCACGTGCAATGGACCAACGAGATGACCAAACGGGCGACGCTGTGGCTCTGTCAAAAGACCGGCAAGCCTCTGCTGAAACTCACCGATGAGGATTTCCGAAACAACGAGCTGCACGAGCTGCTGTGGAAACAGGGCAGCGCAGAAAAGCTGTCCGAAAAGGTCTTTCATTGGATGATGAAGACCATCGAACCGCACCCTGCGGGCAAGGAACTCAAATCCGCCTTGTGCTTTAGCCCTCACCCCGACGACGATGTCATCAGCATGGGAGGGACACTAATTCGATTGATCCAGGACAAGCACAACGTCCATATCGCTTACATGACCTCAGGGAATATCGCCGTGTTTGACCACGACGCCCGCATGGTCGCCGACTTGGTCTGCGAATACAACCGACTCTTTGAGATCGATAGCGAAAAGTCCTCGCAAATGGCCAGTGCGATTCGAGCCGATCTGCAGCGCAAATCCCCGGGCCAACCCGACTCCGAATCCATCCTCAACATCAAAGGTCTCATCCGCAAGAACGAAGCTCGTGCCGGGGCTCTATCGATCGGCTGCCCTGAGTCCAACCTACACTTTTTAGACCTGCCATTTTATCGTACTGGGACGATCGCCAAAAAACCGGTGGGACCAGAAGACATCGCGATCATCGATGAACTGCTCAGACGTTTGCGGCCAGACCAAATCTATGTCGCAGGCGATCTAGCCGACCCACACGGCACGCACCGCGTGTGCGCCGAAGCCATCTTCACCGTCCTGCTGGATTGGAAGGCTCGCGGTGAACCGATCCCCGAGGTCCTCATGTACCGTGGGGCCTGGCAAGAATACCCGCTCCACGAAATCGAGATCGCCGTGCCACTTAGCCCCAGCGATCTAGCCCTCAAACGCAACGCGATCTTCATGCACGAAAGCCAAAAGGACAAAGCCCTCTTCCCAGGAAGCGATCCTCGCGAGTTTTGGCAACGGGCCGAAGACAGAAACCGTGGTACGGCCGACAATTACAATAAACTCGGCCTGCCAGAGTACTTGGCCATCGAAGCATTCGTCCGCTGGAAAGGCCTGCCAATCTGAGTGGAAAATAGGACGTATAGGACGTATAGGACGTATTTTTTCTCTGAGAAGTGTTGGAGCTGACTTCGCTATTGATTTTACCCCTTCTTTTCTGCTATCTGCTTTGGTATGTGGTTTCTCGGACTTCGTAACGACACCTGCCAAAATGGGATGCAGATGACTGGCAATCGATCGATACTTTTGAGCTCGGTCGCTTGGCTGCTCTTAACCGTTGACCTCGCGTTTTGCCAAACTGAGCCGGCCACAGTTCAGCTTAAACTCAACGAAAACTCCCTAGATCCACAGGTCATCACGGCAAGCTCGATCGAGCCGGCCAAGGAACTCACACTCCCGGCAAACCAGCCCCCTTCCTCGCTCTCCGAACAAGCCACTGCACCGGAGCTGCAAGAGGGACTCACCCCCCAGTTTTTTTATCTCCAAGCCCCAGCCCCTAGCGTGCCGAGTTCCAAAGAGCCCGCCGGTGGCGGAGTGTTATTGCAAAGCGGTGCTGGACAGCTGAGAGTCTCCGGTGCAGTTTCGCTTTTAGGTGTGTACGGTTCAGACCGAACGTATGTTCCATGGACCCCACTTTTCATGTTGCCCCCATCGCTCTTCGGAGGCGATACGCCGACCTTCGAAGCCCATGCCAGGCAATCGAACTTGCAGTTCCTCTACAGCGGTCCCGAAGTCGCCGGCTGGCAGACTGGTGCGTTCGGTAAGTTCTACTTCACCAGCTCGAGCCTGACATCAGATATCTATGGGTTCATGCCCATCGTCACATTTGCCGAAGCTCGCAACGAAACCTTTCGATTCGCTGCAGGGCTTCAACCCGACCTGTTCGCTCCCCGCGACCCCATCGTCATCCCCATGACCCTCATGGGTGGTACAGGAAACGCAGGAACCTTTCGCGGGCAACTGCGAGCAGAAGCGTTCTGGAAACCCAACGATGCCTTCCAAGCCACTTTGCAGACGGCCCTTAGCGATCCGATCTCGACGGTGCTGATCGATTCGAGGCGTCGGACGACCGAGTCCGATGGCATTCCGAACTTCGAGGTCCGAGGAGTACTGGGTTTTGGAGAGATCGAGCCGCTAGCCGGTGGCCGCAAGGAGCGGCCTTTGGAACTGGCCGTGGCCGGATTGGTCGGTCGGATCCGCAACGCACAGATCCTCTACAGCCTCGAGGACATCGACCCGAACATCCCGATCCGTTCGATCATGGACATCGGTGGCATGTCGGTTGACGGCAAGGTCAATTTGACCGATCGGCTGGGGATCATCGGCGAGGGGTATTTTGGCCAAGGCTTGGGGAATTACGCCGGGACGATTTTCCAGACGTTCAACTCCGAGACCTACCGGGCCATCCGAGGCCAGGGGGGCTTTTTGGAGGCCTTTATGTACATGACCAACCGTCTCCATTTGCACGTTGGCTACGGGGTCGACGCAGCTTTGCGTAGGGATTTGCCTGCCAGCGCTGGGGCGATTGCACGGAATTCAGCCTATTACGGGTCCCTTTTTTGGGACCTCACCCCGATGTTCCAGTACAGCGTCCAAGTCGACTACCGGGAGACCGATTATGCGGTTTTGAGCGACAATTCCGGGTGGATTGTGTACAACCAATTCGCCTTCCGTTTTTAGCCCCCAGTTTTGACCCGCCAGAGCTTGATTCAACCTCCATCGACGCTATACTATCGCGTCCCAAAGCGAGACAAATCTTGGTTAGGAACGCCTGTCGACTCTTGAAGACAGGATTCTTTGGTTCAACCGGGGTCGTAGCTCAATTGGTTAGAGCACCGGACTGTCGATCCGGAGGTTGCGGGTTCGAGCCCCGTCGACCTCGCTTTTTGGGGGGGATTTTTTGAGGGGTGTCCCAAACGCCGCCGGTAGCGGAAGTGAAAACCGCGAAGTTAGGCAAAACACCAAGGCGACCGCCCGTGAACAATCTTACACCTAGCGAAATTGAACATGTATGCGACAAGCTCAACCTTGCGAGCTTCTCCGTGCTTACCCAAACCGATCAAGAGATCATCGGTCAAGGGAAGAGATTGGTTGAGCTCTCAGGTGCTGATCTAGGCTCTCTATCGGGTGTTTTTACCGAGTTGCCCCTTGAGGTCACTGTCAAGGCACCAGTCGCTGGCGCAGGGCTTGACATCCGATGCACGGAAATCTCACCCCAGGACATTCAGGAGGCTATCTCGCACCTCAAGCGTCTGGAGGCTCGAGGGCAAATCGCGATCGATTCCAACGATCTAACGCCTGGTGCAACTCATGAACTAAAGACCGACGAAGCGGGCCGAAGGATTCTCGTTCGACGTCGCTACTCCTGAGCTTAAAGTGCTTCGAGTTCTGGCTCACACCCAGTCGGATTCTATCGTGCTCGTGCTCAGCGCAGCGGTGCTCGTGCTCGTGCTCGATCGGCTTTCTAGACTCGCGGTATGGCGGCTTCCGCCGCGACTATCAGATCCATCCTTTGATTCCATCGTCCGTGACTCCCTCTCGCCGTCCTCTCGATACGAAAATCCAGCCCGGTCGTGAATTGAGCATCGCGGAATGCTACAATCGAGAAGTTCAGCGATCGAGTACGAGTACGAGCACGAGCACGAAAGACAGTCAGAACAAAACTATGCACCGAAGTGGCCATCGGCGGCGCTTGATGCGGTAACTTTTTTGGCGGCCACTCGGTGATGGTCGCCGTTAGCTACAAGCAAAGCGGACACGGAGCAACGTCTTTTGGCCACGGACATCGCGCACCTGATGCGTGATGCCACTTGGCAAATCTTTCAGCGATGCGACCATTGAACGCCCCGCAGTCTTGGAGGACTCAAAACTGATCCTACCGTGTTTGACCAGCGAATCGACGTAATTGATAACATCTTTGTCGGTATTGATTGGATTGGAAACATGCCCCATGACGCAAAGGGCATTGTGCGAGCGACCAACCAGTGCCACTTGGGCCGCTGATGCAACGACCCCTTCTAGCTTTTTGTGGCAAGCATCGAGCGAAACGATTCGCTGATGGATCGCTTCCTGCATTTCGCGACCGGCAAGCTTGATTTTTGAAATGCTGAGTTTGTTCGAGACCGCACCGATCAAACCTCGCAGTTCCCTCTTTGCGGTGGTTGTCATATCCGCGTCCGTCGCGTTTTGGATCCCTTTCTTTTTCGTGGCTCCAGAAGTCGCTGCCGTGGCGGCAAAAGCCGCTGAGGGGGCAAGGGTGATGCTAGAACCTAGGGCCAGGTTATGCCGTTGAAATGCATCGCTAACTGCGGCTCGATTGGCTCCCCCGTTGTCTTGCCCATCCGCCAAAATCATAAAGCGTCCGACTTCGCGAAAGAACTCCATTCGTTGCGGGGCGCTTTGTATCCCCTTAACCAAAAGTTTTCCAGCGATCTGGGTAGCGGCCAGTAGATTGCCCTCGGTTTGCGATGCCATACCACTAAAAATGTTCACGATCGTGTCGTAGAAACAACCGCTAAAAATTTGTCCAAAGCTGTGCTCTTCGAAGATCAACTTTCCCGGGCCGCCGTCGGTCGGAAGGGAGCCCTGTGGTCCCCATTCAAAGTCATTTCGAGCACGCCTCGGAGCAGCGGCGTTGATTCCAGGAACGGCTTTGCTGATCGCCTCGGAGATCTCTTCAGCCAATGCCTCCACGGAGTTACTGCTGGATATTTTTGACAGGATAGCAACTCGGCTCTCCTTGTCCTGTAGCGCCGTGATGATCGCGACGCAATCTCCAAAGGCTTCGTGGAATGCGTTCACTTCAAAGCGGCTCGAATCCCAAAGATCTGGACGTATCGCGTCAAGGAACGCATGCCCTGCCTCATGTGCAACGACGTCCGTACTGGCACCGGAGAAGTAGGTCTTCGAAGCGATCTTCTGGCGAAAAAAATTCAATCCCAAGCGATCGTAATAAGCATTTAAATCCTCACCCCTATCCGGGAGCACCTTGAGCGTATCTCCCACCTGCCACCGTGAGAAGTTGCCGGATATCTCTTCCCACGCAGCGATGGATGCCAGGGCTGCTTCTCGGCACTGCCAATACAAAAATTCGGGCGTACCCACCGGATACTCGCCCTCTGCGACCGCACCCTGAACACTCAACTTGGCTTTGCCGGCCCCTCGATCTGCTCTGGGCTTGACCACTCGCATTGGGAAATCGTTTTGGACCAAAGGATCATTGGGGATGAAATGGATTGGCATTGATTCGCCTCGTCGGTTTACACAGAAAACAGTTCGACACTGATACAAGAACCTTCACGACATCGAAATTATAAGCGACAGGAGAATCGCAACTGGCGCAGGTTTCGCCGAATTATTTGAGAATCAGTTGCATAACGCCCTAAGGCTTCAAATAGATCGGGCTCGTCAGGACCCAGCAGTGGGGCTGGCCCAAAAGCTCCAGCCACAGCTCGACGCGATAGTTGCCCGACCTGGTGACTTGCCAATCCAGAACCTCACCCTTGGACTCATGCACCAACTCCCCAACCACCAACTCCCCATACTCCACCCCATCGCGATCGTCCTGCCCGCTTCGCATCACTTTCCAAGTGGCCTCAAGGGGCGATTGGCCCGCGAGTCGCAGCTTACCGGACTGTCCAATTTCCTCCCAATCCAATCTCGCACCGAGCTCGTGTCGCGTCGAACCCTCCATGAGCGCAACATCCAATCCCTTGGCATCAGCCAACCAATCGAAAGCCACGAACGTTCGACCCTCCTCAAGCGCCGTCCAGACGGCCTCTTGGGTCAAGTCGCTCACGAGCAAATGGGTGCCGGCATGCCTGAGGCTGTACTGATAACGATCCAACTGCAGCTTCAAAAGCTCATCCCCAGGCTTGGCCCCCTCGGGGATCTTCAGCACCGGCGCGACTAGCAAACGATCGAGCTTCAAAAGCTCCTCGCCCAACGCATCGGCGAGGATCACCTTGCCCTCCTGGCCCAAGACTACCTTAACGCCGACGTTTTGGTGCGCGTCGTTGGCCGCAATGCCCGTATGCGGTGCGATCAAACACAGCTCGTCGTATCGCTTGAGGTAATCGTCAGGATAAGCCTGTAGGGCCGAGAAGGCCTCCTGCGGATACTTGTCGATCAACTCCGCGGTCTTGATCAACCACAGCGGATTTTTCATCGAATCGAGCATCCGCTTTTGCTTCTTGAAATCCGCATGGGTGTTGTAGATCTCGGTTCCCGTAAGCCCCTGGATCTGCCAGTCCATCCGCTCTTCCAAATGAGACAAAAAGACATGCCCACCACGATTGCGCACAATCTGCGTGGTCTGCTGCGAATCGGCCGATTCGAATGGCCTGAGACTCAGCGTCGGATACACCAGCATCCCTTTCATCTCCGCACCCGGGATCAGCAGCACTCCGTCGCGAAGCCCTCGATGACCGTCGATGTAAAAATCTTTTTCTTTCGAAGGATGCTCGGTGAAAAGTAGAACTTCGGTCCCAGCACGTTTCGCCGCAGCCACAATGTCTTCGATTTTACCCCTCGAATCGTGCGACAACTCCGAATGGACATGCAGGTTGGCCCGGACCTCTCGAAGCGGCCCAGGTCTTTCCAAGACCTTTCGTTGTGCGGCATACTTTTCGATCGTCTCGCGGACGGCCTGCAGGTTCTTTTTGGTCAAACGATCGACAGCGTCTGGGATCGGCGCACCGGTCCCAGCTCTATTGGGCCCAGCTGCCTTTGGCTCGATTTGGTTTTCTTGGTTTTCCGACGGGGCGTTTTGAGCCAACGCACCATCGCAAAGACTCATGAAAACCAGTAAAACAATCCCGACGATGCTCTTGCGCACGCTTCAAATCCCCCACCTATCCAGATCGCAAAAACCCGTTTTTTCGCTTGCTATATCGTAACCTATTTGCATCCTATGGGTTAAGGAATCAAGTCAATGATCCGCCCAGGTTGGTTTTTAGGTTCTACGGGAGTTGCCGCATGATGTCGCGTTTTTGGACCGGTATTCTGAAATCTTCTTGTCTGGTTGCAACCCTAGGGCTTTTGGTCCAAGCCCCCATACCCATCGCCACGGCTCAAGAGATATCGCTCAACACCCAGTCGGTGTCGATCAGCGAGGACCAAGTCGAATCGATTGGAGGATTTTGGTACGTCTCCAAGGCAGAGCCAAAGACCTACTACTATCGCGATGCGGGCCGATGGCTCGATCTGTTCTCGTACCATTCCAAAGATTCCAACAAAGACGGGATTCCCAATCTACAGATCTCCCACGATCAGAACCATCTGATCATCAAAAGCCAAGGCTATCCGAACCATCCAACGGCGATCTTCCCCAACAGCGACAACCCCAACACGATCCGCGTCCAAGACTTCACATTCCGATTGCCGCTTGTGCCTCGCAAAAGCGACTCGATCACTCGCTTGCCGATGGGCCCGATCGGCATGTCCCTAAACGGTGTGGTCTTTTTTAACCCCTTCGAGATGGAAGGCCGAAATGCGGTGGCCGGCTACGACGAGGTCTGGCTCGACTCCTGCTGCGGCCACCCTCAGCAAACCGGCGTCTACCACTACCACAAGTATCCCACCTGCGTAAAGTCGCCCTTCATCGACGACGGAAAATCGCACTCGCCGATCATCGGCTTTGCCTTCGATGGATTCCCGCTGGTTGGACCTTACGAATCCGATGGCTCGATGGCCATGGAGCTCAAGGGCGAGCGGGCGCTCGACGCTTGCAACGGACATAGCGACCCCGAGCGAGGCTACCATTACCATGTGACCCCCAACCGGTTCCCTTACATCTTGGGAGGCTATGCAGGCGTGGTCGAAACGAGCAACAACCGAGCCTTTCGACGCGGCATGGGCACAACCTCGGGCGCCCTTCAAGACAACACCCAGCCGGGTGACAAGTACGGCAAGATCATCACCTCGGTAAAACCAGGCAATCTAGTCAGTGGCCAAACCCACGAGGTCCGCATCGAGTTCGATCCAAGTGCGACTCGCAGGCCGATCCCCGAGGGGGCCCCGAGCTGGCTTCAAATCGGACCTTACGAAGCCCAATCGTTCCAGCGCCAGGGCAACACGATCATCGCCAAGATATCGATCCCCAAGGATGCCGCGATCGGAGTCTGGCTCGATTGCCACATCGAGTTCGGCTCGGAGGGTCGACCCGTGGTAGTGATCAAACGAAACGACGCTGTGCGAATCACTATCGATTGATCGGCAACTACTTGGTTGCAGTTGCAAACCCATGGATCGTATTGTGAATGGTTCCGCGGACGGATTTGCCATCCAACGCTTTTAGCGTGTAACGGATCTCCATCCCCCAACTGGGCTTGAGCTGTTTGCTCTCGATACGAACCGTCTTTAGATCCTCAAGCAAAACGGCTCGATCGATCTCCAATGCATGTTGGTCGATGTGATCCGAACCGTAGTTGGCACTCCGTTTCAGGCCCCATTGCTCGATACGAATATTCGCAGGATCGATGGACTTTGGATCCATTGGTTCAGCAAAAACCAACTCGACCCCGCCATCGATGGCATGCAATCCCAACGGCAAATGGCTCGGCTGGGATGCCTTGCGAATCCGATAAAGCCCCCCTGGTGCCGTCGCGCTTCCGGCCCAAGAAAACATTCCGCACAAATACAGATGATGATCCCCGGGCGAGAATCGACCTCGCATTACGCCGGTCGGAAACGCCGGGATCGGCAGTTCGATCATCCCACCTTGATGCTTGCCCTCGAGCACC
Organism: uncultured Pirellula sp.; assembly: GCA_903837255.1. Lineage (GTDB taxonomy): Bacteria > Planctomycetota > Planctomycetia > Pirellulales > Pirellulaceae > JBKCUI01. The sequence goes on from CAILTZ010000174.1 coordinate 25,591, forward strand.
TCGTGGAGCACTAGGTAGACCTTTCCATAGCCGTAGGAGAGATTCAGCAAGCCCCCTTGGAGCTCGCCCCAGGTCGGACTATCGACCCACAGAAGTTCCGCCGGGGAGCGATCGAATCCATTGGTGATCCAGCACAAGGGGGGCTCCATCGCCTCGTCGGACGTGTCGGTCACATCGTGGTACCCGAACATATTTCCGTAAAACTTCGGTGGCCCTTGGGGATCGACCGAGACCCAGTTGATCCGGTTCTTGGGGTTCCAAAAGCCCTCTTGGTCGGTCACGATGAACGAGCCATCGGGATTTAAACAAACGCCATTGGCGGCGCGAAATCCTGTGGCCAAAATATCGGTCCTCGATCCGTCGGGCGAGACCCTCAGCAATGTCCCATGCTGAGGTACCAGAGCCTTGAGCGCATGTCGGCCAGATTTGGCGTAATAAAAGTTGCCCGCCTCGTCGGTTTGCAATCCCATCGCGAACTCATGGAAATGCTCGGTAACCTGATGGTCATTGTTGAAACACTCGACATAGTCGATCTCATCGTCGGCATTGAAATCATGCAACGCCGCAAGCTGGTCTCGGCAAGTCAAGTAAATCATGTCGTCAACGATCTTTAGCCCGAGAGGCTGATACAACCCCGAGACCATCCGCTTCCATGTCCAGGAAGATTGCCAGGAAGATTGATCGAGCGTTTCTCGCACATGCCAGACATCCCCATCCCAGGAACAGACGGCCATCGATCCATCGGAAAAGAAATCCAAGCCCGTAAGCCGCATCTGCGCAGACCATGGATTGGACTCCGGCGAGACAATCGTATCGACCGCAAAGGCGTCCTTGGCAAAGGTTTCTTGGGTTTGGGTCTGGAGGACCTGTGCCCATCGCCCTGTATTGCTACGGACCCGACTGAGCAGATCCAAATCGCCAATCAAATTCGCATTCACTGCGGCAACGCTGCCTTGCTGACCGCTTGGCGATTTTCCACACCAGACAGCAAACCGCTGGGGCTCTTGGCTAGCCGGGATCGAAATCGTCAGCATCCGATCGCGGATATTGCAACCCAAACCTTGAGTCTGCCCCATCAGACCGAAATCCCGCTCCCCGGTCGACCATCTCCACTCGGAGCCCTGTTCTACTCCTTGCAAATTAGGCAATTGCTGATCGCTCTCGGCCTGGCTCAGGTCGGCGACGCGCAGTTCGATTTGCTGAGCATGCGGAGCGACGTTCAGCACTCGGGCGAATCCATCCTCGCTTCCCCCAACGCTTAGCTGTCTTGGCGATTCGAGAATCTGCGCATCTGCGACCGAATAGGAAAGGATCGTTTGAGAACCGCAGACGAACTGGCCGTTGAACTTGCCCCAGGACTTGGGCAGCGGACCGTAGCGCCGAGAGTCGCGTCCTAAAACCCGCGCGTCGTCTTGGTAAGGCTTCTGGTCCGAGAGCGGGTTGGCCCAACCCGGTCCGGTCGCGTTGGAATAAACAATGTCGCCGACGATCCTCGGATGGATGCCGTGCTCGCCGTTGAACTGAATATCTCGCCAATCGATGAAGACATCCTTGGGCCTCTGGCCGGAGACTTGCCAAGCCGCAGCCCATCGTAGGGTGTCGGTATCGAAGACCATCCATTGGCGGCCTCGGGTGATCCCACCCGGGCCTGGGTCGAGCCGAACAGCGATGCCTTTATAAGCGATGTTCAAGCGATCGCCGGGGATCTCGTAGCAATGGGTAAGCATGTTGCCATAGTCCATTGCGCTCCAGACCTCGATGTTGCTCGGTTCGGGACCTCGGCTATCACCAACTGGCAGCTTACCGAGGTAACTCTCGTCGATCGCAAGGGAAGGCGTATTGGGATTGGACTTGAGAAACTCCTCGCGAATGTAATGGATCACGTCGTACTTTTGCGAGGGGACCATCCATGTCTGTGCGGGCATGTAGCCATAGCCGTGCGTGAGCGTGCGGTACATGGCATGTGGATCACCACCGTTTTTGAACTTGCCCTCTGCGAAACGCAGAGCCGTGGGGAGCGAACCTAGCTGGTCCTTGGTCCCATGGCAATTGGCACAAACGCGGCTGTAGATGGCTTGGCCACGGCCAAACGAGTCTGGATTCCAATCGCGCATGAAACCGGCATGATCGATACGCGATTCGTACTCGGGGATCTTCAAAGTCAAGAGCGCAAGATCGGGCGGCAAGGTCGCGGCTTTTTGAGGGCCTCCATCCCGAATTTCGATCAAGTACTTCAGCAGATCGAGGAAGGCTTGCGGGGTGCTCAGCTGCTGGACCAATCCGGCAGGCATCAACGATTGCGAGCTTGCTGCCGACGCTTCGACTTGGTCGGCCTGGATCTCGATCGCTTCGCCGTTGGCGTTGCTCAGTCTCCATCGTTTGGAATCGTTATCGATCAACAAACCGGTGACCAATTCACCGTCGGTCAGTCGCAACGCGATCGACTCGTATCCTTTATGGATGGTCTTGGAGGGTTCGAGGATCGACTCGACGAGCTGCTCGTCGGAGAGTTTGTCCGAGGCCATTAATTCGGCGCTGTGACCAAGGTTTGGCCCCAAAGGTCGAGCCAGAGGTTGAGACTGTGTTTGGCTGGGCAAATGGCAACGAACGCAAGCTAGGCTGCTGCGGTAGAAGACATTCACACCCCGAGCGCTATCCCCTTGTTCACGAGCCAGCACAGCCCATTGCGATGGCGTTTTGGATTTGAGCACATCCTCGGCAAGCTGCGCCGTTGCGATCGAAGTCGTCGCAAGAGAAAGAAGGATCGCCGAGAATCTCGCGACCGAAAAGTTCCAGAGCTTCATAGCGTTCTTCGATTACGTTGCGAGTGATTCGGCCCGTTGGGATGGATTGGCCAGGGCGGTAAGTTTCGAGACAATCAGGATCACGATGAAGCTCAGCGGGATCGTCACGATGCCCGGCTGGCTAAATGGCACCCAAGCATGTTTGGGATCCAACCCATAGAGACTCTTGTACATCTCCGGGCACAAGGCGATCCAGAGGACTGAGCTGATCGTGCCGACGAGCACACCCCAGATGATCCCTTGTTTGGTCGTCCCTTTGTAGAACAGGAGCATCAGCAGTGCCGGGAGGTTTGCCGACGCGGCGATCGCAAAGGCCCATCCGACCAGGTAGGTGACGTTCATGCCTTCGAAGGCCAATCCGGCCAGGATGGCCAAGGCTCCGATGGCGATCGAAGCGATCTTGGCCACGCGGATCAATTGCTGATCGTTGAGTTTCATTCCCAGCATTCCGGCGACGAAGTCGTGAGCCACACAGCCACCGGCCGCGACGATCAGACCGCTGACGGTCCCGAGCACGGTGGTAAAGGCGATGGCCGAGACGGCTGCAAAGAGCAGCTCGGAAAAGCTTTTGGCGAGCAGCGGGGCTGCCATGTTCGTGTCGCTCGGGTCCAACGAACCGCTGACCATCGCACCGAATCCGATGTAGAGCGTCAGCAGGTAAAAGAATCCGATCGCA
>CAILTZ010000175.1 GCA_903837255.1 uncultured Pirellula sp.
CCGTCGATCGGGGAGCCGATACGCATCGGCTCTCCACCCTGAGACTTCGCAGCATCTAAGACCGCTTGGGCAACACCAAGCTCGTGCTCCGCAACAGACCGCAGGAACTCAGATGCTCGGAGCTCGGCGTTGGCGATCCGAAAACGATGCTCGATCGCCTCGAATTCCGACTGGGAAACGGAATTTGATTTTTTCAATTCCTGGGCGCGGCCGTATTCGTGCTCAGCCAGTTCAAGCGTTTCCTTGGCAACCGATCGTAGCTGATCGGCTCGCAGGATCGATGCTTGTGCCGCTTTGACGCGCTCCTGACTCTCGAGCTTTGTCCTAGGATCCAATAGAGCGGAATCGGTCGGTTCCAGGATGACAATGGGATTGCCCTTGAGTGCGACGGAATCACCGGGATGGACTTCCAAGCGGACCATTTTGCCGCTGATCGGTGCGATCACAGTATAGCGTTCGCGCACACGTGTGATGCCGTCCTCATAGACATTGACCTCGACGGTCCCACGCTCCACTTTGGTGACTTCGACGGGGATCTTTTCGGGTCGCATCGCAATAGCTACCAATAGAGCTATTCCAGCCAACCCCAGCAGAATCGTCATCCATCTGCGATTATGGTTATTGTCGTTATTCACTCTCGCACCTTGAGCACAGATATCAAATCCAATCGCTGGGTCATTCTAATGACCATCCATCCGCATACAGTGGTTGCCGCAAGCATGACCAAAATCGCGTAAACGATCGTTTGCTCATGGATCAAGAAGGGAAAGCGGTGGGTTTCGCTATCCAACGATCGGACCAATCCATAGGCAAACAGGTAACCGAGCGGCACGCCGACTGGGATCGCCAAAAACATCGTCCAAAACAACTCCAAAAGCAAAACCCGATTGACCTCCGATTCACGATATCCGAGGACTCGCATGGTGGCTAGGTCGCGAGAGCGTTCGCTAAAGGTGATCAAGGCTGAATTGTAAGCCACTCCAAGAGTGATCAGGATTGCGAAAACTGCGTTGATGAGCCTCATCCAGCCAGTACTCTTCGAGATCATCGCCCGAAAATTCGCTAGAGCGGAATCCTTATCTGTCACCCCTGCGATCGCCGGAGTTTGCTTGATCTGCTGGTAAACCTGCGAGCGCTTGTCCGGATCGATCGAAAGAAAAAGTCCGCTCTCACGCTCCCCTTCGTGCATCAATTCATGCAGGTAAGCTTTAGGCAAAAATGCCGCCGGACCAGTGTAGTTGGGGTAGATCCTCTGGACCTCAAGAAAAATCGAACGATTCTGACCCTCGAGCAAATCGATCTCGACAATGTCGCCGATGCTCAAATGCAGCTTCTGGGCAAGCTTACCAGTGATCGTCAATCCACCCTGTTCCGGAAACCCGATCGGTCGATCGTTCTGGTCCAATACCCTAAAAAGCTCTACGTCAGGTTCCAAGCCCAAAAGCGCCAATCGGTCGCTTGCCAATCCGTTTCGCATGCGCACAGGAACCGAACGAAAGCCTTCGACCCTCTGGACTCCAGGCCACTGCTGAACCTCGTAGAGACTCCGCTGGGTCCTTGGTTCATAAAACGACAATTGCAAATCCTGACGCTGCGACCTTGCGAACTGATGGTCCAAAACGTACTCGATCGTTTTCTCCATAAAGGAACTTAAAATCAGTAGCGACATCCCCAAACCCATCCCCAGGATCGAGAAAATCGTCAGCCACGGATTGCCCACCATTCGGATCATCACCATGCGGCCGACGGGCCGCAATAAAAAAATTTTCGCCAAACGAGCCAGCCCCTTGGAGGGTGCCGGTTGGCTCGCTCCTGATCGCATCGCGACAGCAGGTGGCAACCTCACGGCGCGCAGCACGCCACTGATCGCCCCCAGGAATGCTACCAAAACACCCAACGACACGGCCAAGATCCACTCCCAGCCAAAGCGAATCAGGATCATCTCAGGAAACCGAAAGAACATGCGATAGATTTCCGCCAGCCAAACCGCAAGCCATAAACCACATGCAATCCCTAGCGCAACGCCCAACACAACCCACACCAAGACCACTCGCATGTAATGCATGCCGATCTGCATCGCGCTGTAGCCAAAGGCCCTCAGAGTGGCAATCTGCTCGGTCTGCTGTCCAATCATGCGCGAGAATACCATGTGTACCAGAAACGCTGAAACACTCAGGAAAATTGCGGGGCTCAAGAAGGCCATCGTCCGCAACTCTCGCATCTCATCTCGCACTCTGGCATGCGATTCCTGCTCGTCGCGGTCATAAGCACCGATGCTACCGTAAGGCTCGAGGATCGTATCGACGAGCCTTTTAACATTGCCGATGTTGGCATCATGTCCGAGCCGTAAGGTGACTTGATTGAACGTTCCCTCCATGTTGAATGCCGCAGAGAGCTTTTCTTTGGGTGCCCATAGAACCCCGTACAAGCGATTGTTCGGTAGGAGCATCCCGGGTTGCACCACATAAATCGAATCCGGTGAAAGCCCGATGCCCACAACCATCAGATCCTCGCGCTTGCCTTCGAGATTCGCCCGAATGCAATCCCCAAGTCTGATCCTGTGCTCCTCGGCAAAAAGCTCGCTAACAACCACTTCGGTCTGCTCGGACACCACAGGCAATCGGCCTTTGCGCAAGTAAAGACCGTTGATGTCCAAGTGCGGGTCGATATCGATCGAGACCAATCGGGCCGAGGCCGGCTCGATCATTGCGGGAAAGTCAAGCAGTACGTGCTTTTCGACCCGCCCCGATACTCGTTGAACTCCCGGAATCTGCCCGATCTGTTCAAGCAATCCATCGGGTGCCCTTACCAGCGAAGCCCAGACATGGGCAAAGCAATAGCGCGCATAGTAACGGTCCCGACTGGCTTCGAGCGATCGCATCGTCGAGATCGACATGATCAAGGTTGCAATGCCGCACATGAGCAACACGACGATCGCTAACCCCTGTTTCCAGTGACTACCCAAGTCAGAGAGCAAAAGTCGACTCATCGCACGCATCGAAACCTCTGCTCCTGGTCCAATCACCAAACAAGTTCGCTTGCGGGAATCACATGCGTGTTGACTTTGATCTGAGCGATCTGGCCGTCGGAAAGATAAATCACACGGTTGGCCATCCCTGCAATCGCTGCATTGTGGGTGATGACTACCACGAGGGTCCCAAGCTCTCGGTTGATCCTCGAAATCGCATCGAGCACGATCGCACCTGTCTTGACATCCAACGCTCCAGTCGGCTCGTCGCACAATAGCACATCGGGTCGCTTGCTAATCGCCCGAGCAATCGCCACGCGTTGCTGTTCGCCTCCCGACAACTGCGCCGGATAGAACGACTCTCGATCCTGCAAACCCACCAAGCCAAGGGCTTCGGATGGCGTCATCGGCCACTTGGCGATGTCGGTCACCAGACGAACATTGTCCAGGGCCGTCAGACCAGAGACCAAGTTATAGAATTGAAAGACAAAGCCTACATGATCCCGGCGGTACTGGGTCATCTGCCCCTCGCTAGCACCCGTCAACTCGTGGTCACCAAACCGCACCGAACCAGAGCTCGGTACATCGAGCCCCCCGAGAATGTTCAGCAACGTCGACTTGCCACTGCCAGAAGCTCCAAGAATAACAACGAATTCACCTGCGTAGAGCTCCAGATCCACACCCCGCAGAGCATGAACCTGCACATCTCCCATCGGATATGTCTTGGTCAGTTGTAGCGCTTGAAAAATCGGTCGCGTTAGATTATTCATTCATGGCATGATAGCCAAGCGATCCGATAGCACCAACGCAGCGTCGAAGGTTTTTCCAAAGATCCCTCAGGCCGAACCTGAATCCTCTGCGTTTCGGCTTGCCAATCGAGCTGCCCTTCGATGACTTCGACCCAGAGCTTGTAACGAGTTGGAGATCCAGCTAAATCAAACCATCCGGTCCAATGTCGTTCTTGTACCTCAACCCGTTGGAGTTGAAGATTCTCCAATTCCCCCTGGTTAGCAACTTGGTAGGTACTCCCCAAAAATGCGACGGGTGGGCGTTGCTTGCAAGCATAATCCAACTGGATTGCTGAACGTCCATGCTCGGGCAATTCGACCCTCTGGGCGGCCAATGACCAATGGCCATGTCCTGACATTCCAACCCCCAAGGCGACTTCGGGATGCTCGGGCGGTCCTATTGGTTCGACAACCAGTTGCTGTATCGCTGGGTCGGTCGGCCAGGGTGCATTGGGGTCTTGCAAATACGCTCGGAGGATCGAGACCTCGGTCGTGCCGATTTCCACGACAAAACAATGGGAATAACGATCGGCTAGCTTGCTGAACCTAAGTGCGACACCATCTGTAGCTAACTCTATTACCGACCCTGAGCCATTGGTCATTGCGGCCAGAGCGAACACTCTTGAGCTTCAGGCTCCGAGTGCAACGGGATTTCCGTGCCGGTGACAATCCCCATCATGAAGCGATTCGCTGTCCGAAGCATCTCGACCTCGAGGGAACCCTCAAACTCTGGATCGTTGCTGGACGTGGCAGGTTCCGCCGAAGCGTTGGCTCTGTGGTAGGATTGGGAGTCGAATCGCATCAAGCGATAATTCAAGCCGGCACGATATGCGGTTTTCATCATGCTGATGATTTGATCAACTCCAAAGCGATTCGAATCAGCCGACTGCATGGCCAGGACCGGAAGACTCCGAGCTTGTTTCCACTGAGCAAGCGCCCGTCTGTTGGATGGGAACGGACCGTTGCAAGCGATCACGCCAGCAATCTGCCCTGGGTTTCGCAGACCTAACCATTGAGCAAGCGTTGCACCCTTGCCGAATCCTCCCAAGAATATCCGCGATGGATCGATGGACATCGCACCGCAGATCTCATCGATCGCATGAAAAATGCACTCTTCGTTCAAAGCGTAATCCGTCAGACTGCTTCCCCAACGGAAGACTTGCGACGAGCGGTTCGAACTGCGATTCCCTCGCAGCGAGACCGCCGCATAGTTTCTCAAACTCAGCGACGGCATCAATTCATCGAGCTCATACTCGCTGCTGTGATCGCTGTGGAGCCATACCAAGAGCGGATAAGCGTACGAGCTTTCGTAATGCTCAGGCACAAAAATGCGATGCGGAATTCCGATCGATGGCCCAGCCGCCAATGGACTTGCTCGGCCACTGCTGTCCCCAATGCCATCCCCGCCCGACTCGCTGTCGTAACTCGATGCGTGCGGCTGGCGAACCATACCTGTTGTGCCGTGGGGGCCTGTTGTGCCATGGACGCCGGTGGAACCTGGGGGCAAGTAGCTGTGCAAACGGCTCATTCCAACGTTCCTTAACAGAAAAGATTGCAGCTCATGAGCCCACTCATGCAGAGCCCACGCGATGCGCTTTTTAGGATAGGGATAGGGGCTGAGTCAATCCCGCCAATACTGCAATGAGCAAACTTCAAACAAAGTTTACCCAAGAACAAGTTGCTAGCATTTGCAAAGCAATCATCTAGGGTCGCCCCAGCGGGTACAGCGCCCAAGTCTGCCCGTACCCGATGAAGCGGTTTTCAAACCAAAAGGGATTAACCTTTGAGAAGCGTTTCCATCGTCGCGACAAGCGACTTGACCGCATCGACGCTCTTCTGGAAGGCGGCTTGTTCGGAGCTATTGAGCGACAGCTCGATGATCTTCTCGACACCCTTGCTGCCGAGGATCACAGGCACACCGACGTAGTAGCCACCCACAGAGTATTCTTTGTCGCAAAGCGCAGCGACCGGGATCAATCGCTTCTTGTCTCTCACGATGGCTTCGACCATCTGTGCGGTGGCAGCAGCTGGGGCGTAGTACGCCGAACCGGTTTTCAGGAGCGAGACGATTTCTGCACCGCCATCGCGCGTTCGCTGGACGATCTCGGCCATGCGAGCATCCGGGATCAACTGTGAAACAGGGATACCTCCGACGCTTGTGCAACTTGCGATCGGAACCATGGTATCGCCGTGGCCTCCCATGAGCATGGCCGAGACGTCTTCGACACTCACGCCCAGTTCCATGGCGATGAAGGCTCGGAAGCGTGCCGTATCGAGCACACCGGCTTGGCCGATGACACGATGCGAGGGGAAACCGAGAACCTGAAAGGCTCTTTGGACCATCGCATCCAGAGGATTGCTAACGACGATCACCACGGCGTTGGGGCTCGATGTTTTGACTTGCTCGGCCACACTCGAAACGATCTTGGCGTTGGTGCTCAAAAGGTCATCGCGGCTCATCCCGGGCTTGCGGGCGATCCCGGCGGTGATGACGACGACATCGCTGTTGGCGGTATCCGCATAATCGTTCGTACCGCTCAGAGCGCTGTCGTAGCCCATGATCGGCGAGGCTTGCATCAGGTCGAGGGCTTTGCCCTTGGGCATGTTCTCTGTCTGAGGAACATCCAGCAGGATAACGTCTCCGAGTTCAGCCGCCGCGCACCAGTGGGCACAAGTTGCCCCTACGTTGCCGGCTCCGATGATTGTGATTTTAGCTCGTCGCATGCTTGGATTGCCTTTTCAAGATTTCAGTGCTTAGGATCGATGAAATTTGGTATAAGATAGACGTTCGGAGTTGATCCGGAGTTCGAAGTATCCTCAAGCTTAGCGACCCGTCAAGAACCCGTATCTTGACGGCTTGACGCACGGCCCGATGCCCCCCGGTTTTACTTGGTAAATACGAGCTAGCCTTCCGAGAGCACGCGAGAATTTTTGAATGTTTTGGGCCCAAAATACGATCCGCATCGGTCCTTATCGTCGCGGCTTTCACCTGATCACCCGCGAGATCCTCGATGCGATCCCACAGATCGAGCAGATTCAGATCGGACTGCTCCATGTGTTTTTGCAGCACACCTCGGCAAGCCTAACGATCAACGAAAATGCCGACCGGGATGTCCGCACCGATATGGAGACTGCCTTCAATCGTATCGTCCCGGAGAATCAAACCTTCGTGCACACGATCGAAGGACCCGATGACATGCCCGCGCATGTGAAAAGCTCGATGCTCGGAGCGAGCCTCATGATCCCTATCAACAAGGGCTCGCTTGAGCTGGGGACCTGGCAGGGTATCTATCTGTGCGAGCATCGCAACGCCGCTACAGCACGAACATTGGTCCTGACCCTTCAAGGAAAAATAGAAAGCTAAATCATGAGCAACGATTCGCTCTGTACTCCTCGCATGATGGCCGGTATCCCAACTCTCAACGCAGGTCTCTATCGCAGCATCCGTTTTCTAGTCGGAGACCCAGTGGTCTACCTGCAAGTCCCCGCGTCGGACGGCTCCGTTCGATCGATGCTCATCTGCCGCGACATCGAGATGGGTCGAGCTCGTCAAAACGCAGCCGTCGACGATGTCGGCTGCCCTGCGGACTTTGCCCCCGCAGAAGGTCTTTCCGGTGACCGTGAAACCGCCACCGCTCAATCGGCCGCCGAAATGCTCAGACGATCGGGCTTTCAAAAAGTCCTCGTCGATCGATCGCTGCCAATGATCTACGCCGAGATGCTAAAAAGGGCCGGTATCGGCATCGAATGCGATACCCAGTGGGGCGTGATGGAAAGAAGACGCAAAGATGCTCAAGAGATCCAGATGATTCAAGATGCCCAACGGATCACCGAAGAGGTCATGCAACTGGCCTGCTCGACCATCGCTCGCGCGACGGCCAATGCCCAAGGCATCTTGTTGCACGATGGAACACCCCTTACCAGCGAGCGGATGCGTACCATGATCGACGTTTGGCTCTTGGAACGCGACTGCTCCAACCCAGGTTCAATCGTCGCTTGTGGCCCCATCGGAGCCGACTGCCACGACCACGGACACGGACCTTTGTACACGGCCCAACCGGTCATCGTCGATATCTTTCCACGCGTCAAATCCAACCTCTACAATGGCGACTGCACTCGCACGGTGGTCCACGGAACCATCAGCCCAGAACTCACTCGCATGCACCAAGCCGTCGTGGCGGCCAAGCATGCGGCAACCATGGCCGTTCGGGCTGGCGTAACCGGCCAGCAAGTCCATCAAGCGTCCATCCAAGCCATCGAGAGTGCAGGCTACCAGATGGGCCTGCCCTCAGCCGATGCACCGGATTCCTTTACGAGCATGACCCACGGCACCGGCCACGGCCTGGGGCTCGAGGTCCACGAACCACCCCTCCTGGCCGCAGGTGGCCCGGAGCTCATCGCCGGCGATGTCGTGACCATCGAGCCGGGCCTGTACTGCAAAGCCATCGGCGGCATCCGGGTCGAGGACATGGTGGTCGTCACCGACACAGGCTGCGAAAACCTCAACCGCCTGCACGAAGGACTCTGCTGGAAATAACAGGCTCTCTTGCATCGAAGCCTAAGCCAAAAATTCAAAGAAAAAACTCATCGCCGAGCTTGCTCGCAAGTGTGAGTGGCATCCATCGATCAGCGGTATTCCGGTCGAAACGCTTTAATACCCCGGGCAAAGCCTACGCCGTGCAAAGCCTAAACCGGGCAAAGCCTAAACCGTGCAAAGCTTGACGGCCTGGGCCAAGCTGGCCATGGCGTCGCGTGTCGGCAAAAACTCATGTGCCACATAGCCATCAAAGCCACTCTCGGCTATCGCCTTGGCGATCGGCGGATAGTAGATCTCCTGTGTCTCGTCGATCTCGTGGCGACCCGGGTTGCCCCCCGTATGGTAATGACCAAAGTACTGATGGTTCTTCTGAATCGAACGGATGATGTCCCCCTCCATGATCTGCATGTGGTAGATGTCATAGAGCAACTTGAAATGGTCGCTTGACACCTGCTTGCACAGCTCGATCCCCCAAGCCGACAGGTCGCACATGTAGTCGGCATGGTCGACCCGGCTGTTGAGGAGCTCCATGTTGAGAATGACCTTCTTCTTCTCTGCCACCGACACGATCTTGCGCAACGCCTCGGCACAGTTCTTCATCCCGATCTTGCGATCGATCCCACGCGCATTGCCCGAAAAGCAGATGACGTTCCGGAATCCCGCACTCGATGCGGCCTCAATCGATGCGTTGATCGACTCGAGCGCCTCATCCCAATACTTCGGATCGCAAAGCCCATCGGTGAGCTTGTGCGAAGTGACCATCGTGCAAACTAGTTCGTGCTTCTTGAGGGTCTCGAAATCCTTTGGACCAAGCAGATCGATTCCAACAAGCCCCATCTCTTTGGCGTGCACACACAACTCATCGAGCGATAGGTTTTTGTCATAACACCATTTGCAAAGCGACTGATTGAGCCGCCCAGACTTGGCCGACTCGGCCGACTCAGCAGACTTGGCATCCTCAGCGGCCAGTCCCGATCCGATCAGACCTGTGGCCAGAGCCCCAAGTCCCAGCGTGCCTTTTCCAAAATCTCTACGCGATACCGACCCAGATTCCCCAATAGTGCTCATCAGCGTTTCCCCCTAAACAAAATATTTGTGTACGTCCTATGGGTTCAAAGTGGACTACTTCAGCGGCACCCTGATAACCTGATCGTCGTTGCGAACGTAGATCGAACCGTTGGCAAAAGCAGGTGCACACCAAACCACATCCCGGCCAAACGCATTGTTCGTCGGCTCGATGATCTTGGTCCTTGCTAGCTCCTCATACCCCGCCGGCGTGATCTTGGCGATCACGAGCTCACCGGACTCGTTGAACAGAAAGAAACGATCGCCGTTCTTGACCATAAACGCTGTACCACTCCCTTGTGGCCGAGCGCTGATCGGCTTGCTGGTCTCCCACAATCGCTCTCCGGAAGCGATCTTAAACGCCATGAGCTCGCCACTTTGGTCGCATCCATAGACGATGTCGCCGATGACCATCGGCTGTACGTTCACCGGTGACATCCCCTTCTTGGCTTGGTTCCTCCAAACCTCGGTCGCCGTGGGCTGAGAACTGCCCAATTCAATCAGCAGATTGCGATTCGAGTACCCACCGACAAACAAGTATTTGCCAGAGCGTACCGGGCTCATGATGATCGAACCGTTGTCGGCCTCGTAGGGGATCGTCCAATAAGGCTTGCCATCGACCGGATTGACCGAGTTGACGGCTTGGGGATTGATCAAAATCAATTGCCGTACACCACCGGCCTCGATGATCGTCGGAGGTGAGTATCCGGTCTCCTTGGACGTCCCAAAACGCCAAACCTCTTCGCCGGTTTTCTTGTTCAAAGCTACGGTCTGAGAACCCTCGCCTCCTGCCAAGGTGATCAGGTTATCGCCGTCGATGAGCGGATGGGCTGCATAACCCCAAAGCGGTGACTCGGTGTTGTAGACCTGCTTGAGCTTCTTGGACCAAACGACCTTGCCGCTTGTAGCCTCCAAACAAAACAAATCCCCTTCGGCTCCCAACGTGTAGAGCATCTGGCCATCGACGATCGGCGTGCAACGCGGGCCGGCCGGATAGGAGATCGCATACCTGACCGGATACTCATGGGTCCAAAGGATTTTCCCATTGGTGTTGTCGATGCAGTGGACTCGCTCGGTCCCATCAAACGCCTTGCGGCCAAAGTTATCGACCTTCGCGTCGGCTTGGGTGACCATGTCGGTCACATAGACCCGATCGCCAACGACCGCCGGCCCGGAGTACCCCCCGGCAATCTTGGTGCTCCACAGGGGTTTGAGACCACCGGCAGGAAACGACGTCGGAGCCGTCTCCAAATTCCATTGATTGTCTCGTTTGGGGCCCATCCACCCGGGCCAATCCTCTGCCATCGCAAAACCAGTGGCAAAGCATGAAAGAAGCAAATTCGCAAGCAGAAAGGACTTTCGCATGGTCGGGTCAACAGGTCTATGGCTGGAGTTTCGAAGTGACATTTAAGCCCGATTATAACCGCTTTTGGAGTTTCTCTTGAATTCTCTGTTGGATCGAGACGTTAAATCCACGTAGAATTTGCTTTAGCTGACGCAAGGTCAAGAAAACTTGTCAAACTTAGGCATCAGCGAACCGGGATTTCTCGCGAGGGATTTTGCGATGGATTTTTCGAAAGCTCACTTCCAATCCAATCGATGGATCCAAACTGGGATTCTAGCTGGGATCTTGGCTGGCCTTCTAACCATGGCCCCAGGGCAGAGCCTGGCCGATATCATCGAACTCAAAGACGGCGGGGTCATCTACGGCAAAGTCCTCAACCCCCAGTCGGGCCTCATGGTGCAGATCGAGGCCGAAGACGGGACACTTATCGAAGTCGATCGCAAGCTGGCACGGATCCGAATCTCGCTTGAACGCGACAAAAAATATGCCCAGGAGATCGCCAATCGAGGGGACTCTCTGGAGGACCATCGAGCAATCGTCGAAAAGTGCTCCAACGAGCAGATGAACAACATCGCCAACGCACACCGTGAGCGTATCGTCGAACTCGATCCAACCGACCGCGCAACCTGGGAAGCCTTGCGATACTTCCCCGACGAAGCTACCGGCAAATGGCTGCGGCGCGATGTGGTCATGTACCGTCGCGGAAAAATCAAAGGGGAGAAAAACCACTGGTATACTTGGCAAGAAAAAGCCCTCTTGGATCGCGACGCCCAAGTCAAACTGCAAAAACGCGACGCCGAACGAGAGTTCGACTCCAAACTGAAAGCCTACTTCAATGGGGTGCCTCGCCTACAAGCAGAAGCCGAAGCCTATCTTGC
>CAILTZ010000176.1 GCA_903837255.1 uncultured Pirellula sp.
ACGTATGGCGTGACTGGCGTGGCTCTGATCACTTTCATTCTGATGGCCATAACCAAGAAATCAGCTGGGGAGAACTACGAACAGGTCCAAGTCCAATTATTGGTTTGGCTCTTTGTCATGCGAGCGATGATGATTGTCGCGTCTGTGGTCGCTTATTATTTCAATGAGCTTTGGACCAAGGCGCGGTATGCCGATTCCAAGAAGATGGATTTCGAAATGCCTTTGACTCGCTTGGTCTGGGTCACGAGCATCGTCTCGATCCTTATGACCTACTGCTTATCTTATCTATTGATCCCTGATCTCAACGGCAATAACGATCTTTGGTGGAAGCTTTCGTCCATCATCTCTTGCGGAACATTGGCCGGCGCGATCATACCCGAGCTTGTGAAAGTCTTCACCTCGACCTCCTCGGCGCACGTTCACGAAGTCGTCACCAGCAGCCGAGAAGGGGGACCCTCGCTCAATATTCTCTCCGGTCTCGTCGCAGGTAACTTCTCTTGCCTTTGGCTCGGAGTGAGCATCACCGGTCTGATGGCAATCGCTTACTGGATTTCGACATTAGGTGGTGATACTCAAGGGCTCGGTGCTTTGATGGTCGCTCCGGCAGTCTTCGCATTCGGTCTGGTCGCCTTTGGATTCCTCGGAATGGGACCGGTAACCATCGCTGTCGATTCGTATGGGCCGGTGACCGATAATGCTCAGAGCGTCTACGAGCTTTCGCTCATTGAAACCGTTCCAAACATCAAAGCTGAACTCAAGAACGACTTTGGTATCGATGCGGATTTTGAAACGGCCAAGGAATTGCTCGAAGAGAACGACGGTGCTGGAAATACGTTCAAAGCGACTGCCAAGCCGGTGCTGATCGGGACAGCGGTCGTCGGGGCGACGACGATGATTTTTTCAATCATCATGGGCTTGACCGACGGCCTCAACGACCAAGCTGCAATCGCGAATCTCTCGCTGCTGCATGCCCCTTTTGTGCTTGGGCTTATTATTGGTGGATCGATGATTTATTGGTTCACCGGTGCATCGACACAAGCAGTCACCACCGGGGCTTATCGAGCCGTCGAGTTTATCAAGAAGAATATCAAACTCGATGGAGCGACCAAAGCCAGCATCGAAGACTCCAAAAAGGTTGTGGAGATTTGCACGAAGTTTGCACAGACAGGGATGTTAAACATCTTCATGGCGGTGTTCTTTGTAACGCTCGGACTGGCGTTTATCGAACCCTTCTTCTTCATCGGATATCTGTTTTCAATCGCGATCTTCGGTCTGTACCAAGCCATCTTCATGGCCAACGCCGGGGGAGCTTGGGACAACGCCAAAAAGATCGTTGAAGTCGAGCTCAAGATGAAAGGGACACCACTTCACGATGCGACCATCGTGGGCGATACCGTGGGGGATCCGTTCAAGGACACCTCGAGCGTGGCCCTCAACCCGGTCATCAAGTTCACCACCCTGTTTGGACTGTTAGCTGTTGCACTGGCCGGAAACATACGAAAGACCCAGGGGCCGGAATTAACCCTTCTTTGTGCCTGTGTTTTCTGTGCCATCGCGAGCTATTTCCTGTGGAACTCCTTCTACGGGATGCGGATTCGAAAGTCGCTGGGTGACTGATCGATTTGCTCAGTTTTTAAGCTGTGAACCATGTGACGGTCCGGTTGGGGGATTTTCCCAAACGGGCCGCTTTTGCTTGCATTTCCATGGCCAACCCCCTGACCGTTGGCCGAATAAACTTGTCCCGACCCGGGTTGTGAACTACGATACTGCAATCGAAACCTTCAGCTCGGCACGGATTTCAATGCTAGGTCTGGATATTTTTGCTAAGAGATTTACTTGCCAAGCACTGGGTGCATTTTTCTATTCCAAGGGCTAATCGCATGTTCTTTTCCCTTCCTTCTGGCAATTCTCCGCGGGGAAAAAAGAATTCATTTAGACGGCTGGTGCTCGAGGGGCTCGAAACTCGCACCTTGATGGCCGCCGATACCTACATGGATCCGTTCGGAAACCAGATCGGCTTTATCCCGTTGCCTCCGGCCGTTTCTGGGCCGGCAAATGACCCAGGAAATCCAAATAGCGGGAATCCCGGCAGCGGTGATTCCGGCAGTGGGAATTCCGGCAGTGGCCCTCAAGGCTTCCTGCCCCTGTCCGACACGTTCAAGCTCCACAGTCGTCCGACAGCCACCAAGACCATTTATTTGGACTTTGACGGTTTTACCGCGACTGGGACTCCATGGAACGCTGGCAGGGGTAGAGATCCAATCGTCTCGCCGGCTTACGACCCAGACGGCAACGGTGCGGCCTTTACCGACAACGAGTTGCGTGCGATCCAAACGATCTGGCAGCAGGTCGCGGGAGATTTCGCACCCTTTGAAGTCAATGTCACGACCCAGGATCCGGGTGAAGCGGCGTTGGTCAATACCGGAGGTTCCGACGATCGTTGGGGGATTCGAGTGGTCATGACCCCCGACGACTTCCCTGGGCCTGGTTCGGGCGGGGTGGCCTATATTGGCAGTTTCCGATGGGGTTACAACCAAGCCGGCGCGACCGACACTCCTTGTTACGTCTTCAACAGCGTTCCCGAGCAAGCCTCGTTGGCTGCTAGTCACGAAGTCGGTCACACCCTCGGGCTCTCCCACGATGGCACGAACGATAAAAATCCGTTTCAACAAAACGCGGCCTACTACTTTGGGCATGGTGGATCGGGTGAGACAAGCTGGGGACCGCTCATGGGGGCACCCTATGATCGGAATGTAACGACCTGGGACAATGGCGTTTACTACGGTAGCAATAATGGCGGTTCCGATGCAAACTTTAATTCAGGGCCCGATGACATATCGATCATTGTAAGTCCTGCCAATGGATTCGGGTTTTTGCAGGATGACTTTGGAGATCAAGACACCTCTGCGACGGAGCTTACGGGCCCCATCGATGCGTCGGACCGAGTGGTGATTTCTCAATTTGGTACGATTGAAAAGTCAAGCGACTTGGACTTCTTCCAGTTCCAGGCCGGATCCGGGACGCTCGATCTATCGATCGATCCATACATCACAGAGACCTGGACCAAGGCAGCCGACGGTTCCTACAGCCGCTCGATCGAATCGGCTATTTTCAACAACAATTACTGGCCTGCTAACGCCAGCGCAAACTTGGACGTCGAGGCCAAGCTCTACGATGCCTCCGGAAACTTGGTGGCGACCTCGAACCCCACTGGTCTGCGAGCCAGTTTCTCAAACATACCAATCTCGGCAGGCATTTATTACCTGAGCATTGACGGCGTTGGCTTTGGCAGTCCAACGACGAATCCTCCCGACGGATACACCGACTATGGAAGCATTGGGCAGTATCAAATCACCGGCTCGATGCCCGTGGCTTTCGGCGTAGCGGTGTCCAATGCATCGATTTCTTTCATCGAGAATGATCCTCCCAAGCAGATTGCGACTTGGGCCAAAGTGATTGATTTGGCTCCGGGCGATTACTCGTCTGGTTCACTCACCGTAGAGATGAAACCAACAGCGGGAGCTACCGACATTTTGACATTCGATTATTCGACCTCGGGTGGACTCTCGGAATCAGGTTCCGTTCTTAGTTACGAGGGAAATCAGATAGGTTCGATCACCCGCTCCTCGGACACATCGTTTGTGATCAACTTCACTTCGTTTGCGACCAAGGCCGCGATTGAAGCGATTGTCCAAAGCATACGTTTTGAGGCTCGGGGGGACTCACCCGACACGTTCGATCGTCGCATCGAGATTGCACTCAACAAAGGGAATTTCCGGGGAACAAGCGCTGTTCGAATTCGCGTCCAGTCGGTGAACGATTCACCGCAAGCCACTACGAGCTTCATGGATGACATCAACGAGGATGATCGGAGTCCCAAGGGCACGACCGTCGCACAGATCATCCAGCGTGGTGTCGTCGACCCAGATGGTACACAAGCCTCAGGAATCGTCTTGACAAGCGTTGGCTCAAGCAACGGCACGTGGCAATTCGAGGCCGGTTTGGGTTGGACAGAACTTGCTAATCTTTCAACCTCATCAGGTTTGGTTCTCGGACCTACGGCTCGATTGAGATTTATGCCGTCACCGGATTATTTCGGACCCGCGCCAGACTTGAAATACTACGCATTGGATCCAGAGTACCAAGGATCTTTTAGTGGTTCTTCGGGGCTCGTGTACGTCGATATCCAGTCGGTCTTGTCTCCAGATTCGATCTCGATCACTCCTGCGGAGATCAAGCAGTCGGTTCTTCCTGTAAATGACCCGCCGTTTTCGATTCCCCCATACCCTGCTACCACCGGACTCCAGGACACTCCACTTCAATACATCGTTCCGTCGGGCTTGTTCAAAGACATTGATGATAAGGTCTTAACCCTTAGCGCCTACACCGCCCCGGGAGTGCCACTTCCGGCTTGGCTCAAGTTCGACCCGGTAACGAAGACCTTCAGCGGTACGCCCGGGAATATGGATGTCGGCCAGCGCCAGGTGTTCATCCGAGCCACCGACGCAGCCGGTGCCTTTTCCGAGGCCCCGGTCAAGATCGATATCCTGAACATCAACGATGCTCCCACCAACATCGATTTGATCGGCACAGCGATTGCCGAGAATAGTCCTGGAGCTAAGCTCGGTCGCTTGATCGCCG
>CAILTZ010000177.1 GCA_903837255.1 uncultured Pirellula sp.
AATCCCTCGCGACGCCTTAGCAACGGCTAACGGAAAAATCTCAACGATCCAAACCCGATGATGGGCAAACCCCAGATCCGCTTGCCATACTCGTAATAAGGCTCTCCGATGAACTTCAGCAAACGACGGTCCTTGAAGTAACTACCGGCGTAGATATAGGCCGTCCACACAACCGTCAGGATCGCATGGTCGAGAGTCATGACCGGGGTAAACCATATCAATCCTAAAAAACTCATATAAACCGGATGCCTCATGAAGCGAAAGGCTCCTCGCGTCACAAATTCCCTCTTGGGAGCCGGGGTCTGACGAAACCAATACCACCACTGAGTCAATCCAGTTTGATACCCAAGGCCTGTACAATACAAACTGTATAGAAGCGCAACCCAGGAACCGTAAAACCCCACCAAGATGGCTTGCTCGACCCAACCCGTCGCATGCCAAACCTCAAATTGCATGCGCCCCCAATAATGGAACATCGCCAACAACGTGAGACAACTCGTGGTGCAGTGCAAGCTTCCTTGCAACCCGCTGGGGATCCAACCTCGGAGCCATCTGGAAACCGGAGGGGCTAAAAGGATGCTATGTGGAACCGCAAAACAAACCGCAAGCAGTAAATCCCCCAGCCATGCCTTTGGGTATTCGTGCCACCCACCATATCTCAGGAATAAAAACAGATGGACCACTGTCCACAAAAATAAAAGTTGAGTCCCTATCCCAAAGGCGATTCCCGTCAAGCGTCCAAGCCGCTGGGAAAAGTCAGAATTGGGAATCGTCCGAAGCGGTGCAGCTACCTGACTCACTGGATACCTTTCTCTGCTACGAAACAACCATACTCCATCGCTCCAGTCCGATAAGCGTCTAGGATGGCTTGGAAGTGATCCAAAAACAAAACGTGATTCGCGCCGAAGATCTTGGCAAGTTGACGAATATGTGTCTTTTGGACTCGATCCAAACAAATCTCCCAAGTTCGCTCGACCTGCTTGGTCCATATCGCTTGGTAGGTCACCTTAAGCCCCGCATCTTCGAACCATCTGCAGTAGTCGGTCGCAGTCCCGAGCGATGGGCAAAACATCCCTCGACACACCTGACGTGTCAAATCGATCTGCTGGGGTGTCAATGGCGGCTCGCCGGCCAACCAAGCACACAGCGCAAAGCGCCCATTGGGTTTGAGCCATGTCGCAGCCTTGCGAAAAAAAGCCGGCTTATCGAAAAAATGCTCCGTGCACTCGATACTCCACAGTACGTCAGCAGATTCGCGGTCGAACTCGATGGTCTCTGCATCACTCCGCAAAAATTTCGGACGCGGACGAACGCCTCGCAATGTCGCGGCACTGCTGGCATAAAACCGCTGGACGGGACTAAGCGTCACTCCAGTGACTTGGCAATTGAGGTTCCGGGCTAGCCAGACGCTAGATCCTCCCATGCCGCAACCGATGTCGTAAACCGTACTCGACGGAGAGATCCTGGCAACCTTCGCCAAACGCTCTGTCAACTGTACCTGGGCTCGTTGGGAACTCTCATCGGCTTCCCAATATCCATGATGAATATGAGGGCCCCAAAACAAACGATAAAAAGGAGTGATGATGTCGTAGTGATTACGAATCACACCCTTGGCTACATCTGGAAACTCGATCATTTGGTCGGAACCACCCACAAATCGCCTTGAATTACCAACTCGTCTTTAATCCCCACCGCACCAAATGCCTTGGTATAAGGCTTAATACCAAAATCGGTTTGGCGAATAGCAAACTTACCACGCAGGTGATGCCAGCCGTCCTTGACCTCCAAATCACACGGGATCACTACGCGGCGTGAAACCCCATGAAGCGTAAAATCCCCTTCAAACTGGTACTCCGGTAACCCTCGCGCGGATTGCTTGCCCGTCTTCTTGAGCGTTGCCTTTCCTAAACTAGCTTCGGGGTATCCCTGAACGTCCAAGATCTCCTTGCCAAGCATGTTTTGATTGACTTTCTTGACCGTGGCAGCATCAATCTCCGCCTCGATCCCGAAAACCTTACGGGCCGTCTCGGTGTCTGCTACAAACGAACGCATGTCAAAAACCAACGAACATGGCTCTTGTGCATCGGCTAGAACCCGACCCGATTTGAGCTTGCCCTCAACTCCATGGCTGTGCCCCAAGTTGTTGGTCTTGTCCACAAAGATGTAAACTCGACTGAACTCGAGGTTCAAATCACCTGGTTGATAATCGACCGCTTTTTCACTCTTCTTGGAGGTCTCCTGGGCGTCCCCAACTCCAACACTTCCAAAGATCGCGACGACCAACAGGATCAGAATCCTTTGGCTGCTCCGCCAGTCTTTCAATCCTTTTCGCCACATCCTTACGACTCCAAATTCACTTCCTACTGATCCGTGCCTGGACCACAGTATTTGGGGCCCAGTATACGCCTATCGGGCGAGCAGATACCACCCCGCCTTCGTTGTTCACGAACAAATCAAGTTAAAACAATCTACCTTGTTTTTAAATGAATCGAAAGCATTCGATGGCATTCGACCAATCACTTGGTCTTATCCTTTGCAGGTTTTCTTGGTAACATGGGGTTTACCCGGACCACAATACTGCGCGGATCCCTTGCACCGAATGCCGTTAACCCCCGATCTGAAATTCAGGAATCTCGTCCCCGAACTGATGGACGATCCATACCTGCCCGCAGCAGATCACCAGTTGGCCCTCAAAGGCCTAAGACGCATCAACCGATTCTCCGGAACTGTCTCCCATCTGGCATCGCAAATCCTCAAGCTTGCTCGCAAACGCCCCCAACCCCACTGGACCATTCTGGACATCGGCTGCGCCAACGGCGAAAACCTGATTCAACTTCACAAGATGCTAGCTCAGCACATCTCGGTCAGTTGCATCGGATGGGATATCAGCCCCTACTCGATCCAAAGCGCTAAGGAGCTTGCAGACTCCCTAGGACTCTCGACCGACCAAGTCCGATTCGAAATCGTCGATGCCCTTGCCACTCCCGAACCTCTGACCCAAGCATCGGCAAACGATGGTTCGGTCAAGCCGATCGCGGATATTGTGATGAACTCCTTGTTCATGCACCACTTTGACGAACCCTCGGTCGTTCAACTTCTCACACAGAGCTCTAAACTCGCCAAAGTGGCGGTCCTTGCCGACGACCTTCATCGGACCGCTGTCGGATGGATCCTGGCCAAACTCGGATGTTGGATCCTATCGCGCTCGCCCGTGGTCCATTTCGACGGTCCTCAATCGGTTCGAGCCGCCTTCAGCTCCGCAGAAATCATGAAGCTTGC
>CAILTZ010000178.1 GCA_903837255.1 uncultured Pirellula sp.
ATCATTCAGCAGGATTCCAGCACGCTCTTGAGAATCGCAATTGGTGGAACCTACTTATCCACCATGCTCCAAGTCTACATTGCTTTCCTCTTTGGAATCCTTGGGCTTTTCGGAACCTCCCTCGCGCGATTCGAAGCACCCGAGCAGGAGCCAAAGGCATCACGTTCGCCAATCTTTGAGGTGGGTCCAATTATGGATGGCCTACCGATCAATCCTAGAGACAAAGCATCTGCAATCCTAAGATCCTCAGGTATGGCAACCGTGCTGAGTTCTGCGGCGGTGATTCTTTCGTACTTGCTTATTACGATCATTAGCTTTTTACTAGGCAACCCGCTCCAGTCAGGCGAAGAAATCGAAATAAAGTCATTTAAGCACCTCGGTTTTCTTACAACCTCGGCGATGTTGCTAACGTATGTTTTCAACAATCTCAAATTTTCAATAGCACCATCGTGGAAGCGAATCGACCATTGGATCTTGCCCGTGATCGTCATGGCGGTTCTACTAGCATTTCGCACGCCACTTGGTCTCAGCTTGTCGGCAGGTCTAAGCGTCTTTGCTCTGGTCGCTTTGGTTTATTCAACGATCCAAAGTTTGATCGATAAGGATCTGTCCGTAAGAACTGCGAGCTTGATCTGGCTCGTGGGTATTGCAATGGCCGGAGGCTTGCTGGCCGTCTTGAGAAACGAATTTGGGCCCGTTGGAATGCTCCTGACGGGCTCGCTCGTGGGGCTAGTCATGCTTCCTTTTTTCTCAACTGCCGCCGGTCTTCGACGAGCCCGTACGACGTAGGGATCAATGTGTCTCTGGCGAAGGGAAACAGCCGGGATCTTTAGCAAGATCCACTACCGGCTACTTGGCTGTTCCATCAGCGGTTCATCAGCGGTCCCGGATTTTATACCGCTGATGTGCGCTGATGGTAGCCCTTGGCGAGAAACTCCCTGCGATCCTTAGGGCTTTCCCGAAAGAAGATTTTCTATTCCAATACCAAGATCACCTTCTGCCAAACGAAGTAACCGCTATGAAACTGACGATCGAAAATTTAAGCAAAACCTATGCTGGGGGGGTTCGAGCCCTAGACAACGTTTCCCTGACAATCCACTCTGGAATGTTCGGTCTGCTTGGTCCAAACGGAGCGGGCAAGTCCACTCTGATGAGGACGCTGGCGACCCTCCAAGAAGCCGACTCGGGTCGTGCAATTCTCGAAGGAACTCCGATTTCTCCACGGATCGATGTGCTCGAGGAAAAAACCACCATTCGAAAATTACTGGGGTACCTTCCCCAGGAATTCGGCGTGTATCCTCGCACCAGCGCCGTGAAACTCCTGAGCCATCTAGCTGCCCTCAAAGGGGTCGGTTCCAATAGCAAAGAGCGACTCGAAGTCGTCAATTCCCTGCTCGAACGGGTCAATCTAGCCGAACATCGCAACAAGTCTGTTAGCAATTACTCCGGTGGAATGCGGCAACGCTTTGGGATTGCCCAAGCTCTCCTGGGGGACCCGCAACTGCTCATCGTCGACGAACCAACCGCAGGGCTAGACCCAGGCGAACGCAATCGTTTTTACAACCTCCTTGCCGAAGTCGGCGAGAATATCATCGTCATCCTCTCGACGCACATCGTCCAAGATGTTAAAGAACTCTGCACCAATATGGCGATCATCGATAAAGGCCGACTGCTTGCAAGCGGTTCGCCAGCCGATGCCGAATCGCAGCTTGAGGGCAAGGTTTGGTCCAAATCGATGAGCAAGCAAGAGCTCAGCAACCGAACTTGGGATTACCCAATTCTCTCGACCAAACTTGTTGGCGGATTGCCCTCGGTTCGAATCTACAGCGTAGGTCACCCAGCGGGAGACTGGCAACCTGTCGAACCGGACCTCGAAGATGTCTTTTTCTCGAAGCTCTCCGGTGTGCTTGCGGGTTGAGCAAGCGCTCTCTTTTCATTGAACGAGTAGCCGCAAGGCAAACACAATAAACTATGTTTAGCGAATTCTTTCGTTTCGAATTGTCCTATTGGCTGCGAGGATGGATGGTCTACATCTTCTTCGCAGTAATCGCGTTGCTTTTCGGGCTTGCGGCTGGTTCCGATGTGGTCACGGTTGCCGGGGTGGGTGGAAACACTCTGCGCAATTCACCGTATTCGGTCGCCATGTGGTATGCTGGCGCAAGCCTGATCACAGCGTTCATGGCCGCTGCGATTTACGACTCCTCGGCTTCGCGTGATTTTTCTAGTAAGATGTCGGACATCCTGTTCAGCAAACCGCTTGGTAAGTGGGGCTTTTTGCTGGGTCGATTTGTCGGCGCCTCGGTAGCGGCCCTTATCCCAGCCGTCGGTATCGGCATTGGCATTTTGCTTGCCCAACTCTTCAATGGATCCGACCCCGAGCGTTGGGGACCGGTTGCCTTCTGGCACCATTGGCAACCGTTTTTGATCTTCGTCATTCCCAACACCTTGATCTTTGGCGCGTTGGTCTTTGCCATCGCGAGCGTGACACGAAACACTCTCTACTCGTTTCTGTCGCTGCTGGTGGTGCTGGCGCTTTATGGCATCACCCAAGGGATTGCAGGTCAACTCGACTACGAAGGCCTTGCGGCATGGACCGACCCGTTCGGTTCGGCTCCCTTTGATCAAGCGACCAAGTACTGGACCGTTAGCGATCGCAATACACGTGGGATCCCTGTGACATCGCTGCTGATTGGAAATCGAATCCTCTGGTTATCCATCGCAGCGATTGTTTTCTGCATTGCCGGAAAGCGATTTCGCTTTGAGTCATCATCGGCAGCGTCCAAAACAGACAGGCTCGCCAATCCCCCGGTCCGGGAAAGTCTTCCGGGGGCATCCGTAGGCCAGAGCCCTGTTTTGAATGTGTCGTCGCTCAAGCAAGCACAGGCACCGAATTGGTGGACTCAGTTTTTCTCCAGCTTGGCTTCCGATCTCTCGGCGGTTGTCTTCAGCAAAACCTTTATCATTATCCTGGGCTTTACCCTCATCAACGTCGGTTTCAGCCTTGCACTAGGTTCTGCCAGTCTCTTTGGTAGCTCCTCATTTCCGGTAACTTACAACGTGGTCGAGCAGGTCTCTGGCAGCTTGCTGATTTTGCCAATCGCCTTGATCACCTACTTTACCGGAGTGCTGGTCTGGCGGGATCGCGACAGTCGATTCCACGAGATCCTCGGCGCGACGCCGACCCCCAATAGCGTCTTTGCGGCCTCTCGCTGGGTTTCCATGCTGATCCTTCTTGTGAGCGTTCTGATTCTTGGGATCTGCATCGGAGTGTTCTATCAGTGGACCCAAGGTTTCTATCGATTTCAAATCGGCGTATACGTTCAGGAGCTCGTTGGCCTTACGGGTTTGGGACTGCTGTTCTTGATGGTTGTCAGTTTTCTTGCTCACACCATCGCACCGAACAAGTACGTTGGCTACTCGCTCTTCATTTTGTTTATCATCGTCAACGGTCGGATTTGGTCCCTATTGCGATGGGAGACTCTTCTGTTTCGCTTTGGATCCTTGCCCCAGCACACCTATTCCGACATGTTTGGGATCGCCCCTTACAAGCCTGGTCTCTTAGCCTTCGGAACCTATTGGTTGTTGGTCTCTGGAGTTTTGATTTGGCTTTCAAGTGCGATCATGCACCGAGGGGTCTCGAAACGACTAAAAGAACGCTTGCGAATCATGCTAAGCGAACTTTCGCTAAAAAACACTATGATCCCTACCGTGATCGCTGCGGGGGCCCTGGGCATGGGCTGCTGGCTAGCTTACAACACTATGGTCATCAACAAACTCTACGGGCCGACTCAACGAGAGCAAATGCAGGTCCAGTACGAGAAAACATACTCGGGAATCGCTGGCACGCTTCAGCCTAAAATCCAGTCGATCCAGTACAAGATCGATATCTTTCCCGAGACTCGCAACCTCAAAATGCAAGCGACCCAAACGATCACCAACAAAGGTGATCAATCCATCGACAAGTTTTATTTGAATGTCTCCCCAGACTTTGAGACTCAGATCAGCATCCCCCGCGTTCAGCTCGAAAAGGATGATGACCAACTCATGATTCGCACCTACCGCGTCGATCCCCCCATGCAACCTGGCGAGACGCTCGATATGCAATACACGATCGAGAGCAAAACGCGTGGGATCGAGAACGAGGTCAGCAATTCGCAGCTTGTTCAAAACGGCACGTTCTTCAACAACGGCATCGCACCAAGCTTTGGTTTTGATGACAACAGAAGAATCGTCGTGCCGCGGAGACGTAAGCTCAACGGATTGGAACCAATCGACCCCTTGCCAGAACTCAAACGCGATTGCGATGCAACCTGCAATGTCCACTATATCTCCAACGACTCCGACTGGGTTACAGTCGAGACGGTCATCAGCACCTCCGAGGACCAAATCGCAGTCGCCCCTGGATCGCTGGTCGAAGAGTGGAAGGAAGCTGGCCGGAATTACTACCGCTATCGCGTTGACCACCCATCGCTGAACTTTTATTCGTTTATCTCGGCCAGATACGAGGTCGAACGAGGCAAAGTCGGCGACGTTGATACCGAGGTCTACTACCACAAAGAGCACGCTTGGAATGTTCCCAAAATGTCCAAGGCGATTGCAGATACCCTCGAGTACTGCTCGCAGGAATTTGGTCCTTATAAACACAAACAAGCGCGTATCATCGAGTTCCCACGCGTGGCAAGTTTCGCCCAAGCCTTCCCGGGGACCATGCCCTATTCAGAATCGATCGGATTCATCGCCAACCTCGAAAAGCCAGATGATATCGACATGGTCACCTACGTCGTCGCTCACGAAATGGGGCACCAATGGTGGGCACACCAAGTCATCGGGGCCAAGATCCAAGGAGCCACGCTTCTATCGGAAACCCTGGCCCAATACACCGCCTTGATGGTCATGCGAAAAACCTATGGGGATGACATGATGCACAAGTTCTTCCGGTATGAAATGGATCAGTACCTGCGAGCACGCGGAAGCGAGCAGCTCAAGGAACGACCTTTGATGAATGTCGAACTAACCCAAGGTTACATCCATTATCAAAAAGGTGGACTGGCTCTGTATTACCTCGCTGAAATGATTGGTGAGCAGCGGATCAACGCGGCCCTGAAACAACTCATCGAGCAGTACGCCTACAAAGGCCCCCCCTACCCTAACGCTTATGCGCTGGTCGATCGGTTGCGTGAGCAGACTCCCGAGGAACTGCGTTACCTGATCACCGACCTATTCGAAGACATCACGCTCTTCGAGAACAAAACCCTCGAAGCGACCGCAGAGAAACAACCGGATGCTAAATACCTGGTGCGTATCAAAGTGGAATGCGCCAAGAAGAAAGCCGACGAAAAGGGGGAAGAATCCGACGCTTCTATGGACGACTTCCTAGAAATCGGGGCTTATGCGAAACCAGAATCCGGCAAGCGTTACGGAAAACAACTTTATCGACAGCGAGTTCAGCTCACCGCTGGTAAGCACGATTTGGAATTCGTCGTGGATCAGTTGCCCTATCAAGCTGGCATCGACCCGAGAAATCTTCTTATCGATAAGGTCCCAGCGGACAACCTCAAGAAGGTGACGCTTAAGTAATGTCGCAATTCTGATCCGACTGATCCGACTGATCCGACTGATCCGACCGATCCGACCGATCCGACCGATCGGTCAGATTCTTTGGATATCGGCCACGGAGCGCACGACCATGTGAGCTCCTTGGGAGAGGAAACTCTCAGCAATCCTCTCCAATCGCTCTTCCAACTCGCTCTCGGGCAGCGACTCACAGGCTGCTCGGTCTAGCCCAAGAGCATTTCCGGTCTGCGCTACGGCGATCGTCCAGCATCCGGCATGCAGCCCGGACTGAATTCCTGCAATCGAATCGTCGACCACTGCAAGCTTGGACATTGGATATAGACCGAGCTTCTCGGCGGCTCGAAAGACTTGCCAAGGTGCAGGCCGACCCGCTGCGACCTCGTCGGAACAGACCGTGACCTCCGGCAAGTAACCTTGTGCAGCCGCCAACGGCTCGACGACATCCATCAGTTCACGGGTGTAGCCGGTCGTCGAACCAATCCTGAGTCCCAGTTGTTGCAGCCCCAGGACGGCTTGCGTCACCCCAGGAATAACCTCCGAGTGGTAGGCCAAAACACTTTTTTGCAACGGCAAAAAGTTCGAATAAAGATCCTCGACGTCCTCTTCCCGAGAGGGTCTTGCGAACCGCTGTTGCCATTGCTTTTGGATTCGATCCATCTGGAGCATCAAGCGGATGTGATCGATCTTGGCTTGGCCCATCGGCCCGCGAGCCTCGGCCTCGCTGACCTCGATCCCGATCTCTTCAAACACCGCGCGGAAGACACGGACGGGAGCCAAGCTCCCGTAATCGATCGTCGTTCCAGCCCAGTCCAATACAATCCCTCGAAGATCCTTGATCGAGAAACCTGCTGAAGCTGACCGCCAAATATTCGTCATGTGAAACCCTTTTCCGTAAGTAGGTGGGAGTCCAACTAAACCGTTTCCCAACGCTCCCAAGCGTCCTGGGCCAGACCAAACGAGAGGGTCATTCCATTCCCACCCAAACCGGTGAACACCGTCACCCCCGGCGCAACGACTTGTTCGTAAACTAGCCCGCCCGTGTACTTAGCGTAGACACCATGCCAGCGGGCTTGGAGATCCCAAGTCGGCAGACAGATGATTTTCTCAAGCTCTCTTAGGATGTATGAATCGATATCGCAGGTGTCAAACGGCTCGACCTCTTCGCCGTACTGATGAGAGTCCCCGAGGACGACTTGGCCTAAATGATTTTGCGAGGCCATGACGTGGATCCCGAGTCGATCGAGTTCTGGAGCCTGGGTCGCAATCCTCTGCTGCAACTGTGCAAGGGTCGGGCAACCCTTGAAATTCGGATAGTGCCTGAGGGTCAGGCCTCCTGCAAGATGCGGACCGATCCGCCAGCCGTGAGGTTGCTCTACAGTCCGCATCATGTGCAATTTGCAAGGCCGGATCGCAACGCCGTGGTAGGCCTCGGGAAACAAGGTCGCGAAGTCATCTCCGCTGCAAACGACAATCTGGTCGAACGGATGGTTCATGCCCTCACCGGTCCGGATCAACCCGCTCTCGACATGGGTCGCGGCGGTCGAGAAATGGAACTCGACACCGTAATCGCGATGCAACCAAGCTGGGATCGATCTTACCGCGCTGGTCGGATCGACGCAGCACTCGGTATCGCTCCAAAGACTACCGAGCAGTCCTGAGGGATTGGCTGCTGGGGTTTTGGCTAGGGTCTCGGCCCGGTCGAGCAATTGCAAGTGCGCGCTGCGCGGGCTGTGACGATGCTCGGCAAGGTACTCATGGAGCACCTGCCATTCGTCGTCATGATGCACCAAGTGCAACGAGCCACATGGCTCAATCCAAAAGCCGGCTTGCTTTGCCGCCTGGAGCCACATGGATTGAGAGTTCATTGCGATCGACTGCATAGAATCGGGCTGACCGATCACCCAGATCATCCCGAAGTTCCGTATCGATGCACCCGAAGACCGAGCCGATCGTTCGAAGACCGTCACGTGATGCCCTCGCTGTGCGGCCACCCAAGCGTGCGCGAGGCCAGCGATGCCGGCACCAATGATACCGACTCGCTTGGGCGCCCCTAGCTGCGTTGCAACCATACTAATCCTTCCAGCCTAACGCCTAGACCGTCACGGTACGTTTCTCTGAGAGTTGCTTGTTCCCCGCAGCATCGATCGCTTCGATCTGAATATCATAGATGCCTGCTGCCAAGTTGGTTTGCAGTGAGGTGTCCGACAATCCTGTTCGAAGGGCTGTCAATGAACCGCCGGTTGGCCCGACCAAGACGTTGTAACGAGCACCCAATGCAGAAGCGGACCAGACGGCTCGCAACTGACCGCTGCGGCCGACCAACGAAACAAAGGAGAACGGATCGAGATGATCTCGCAGATTCAAGAACCGCTTGTCCATGGCACTTGAAAAGTTATTCCCAGTCCGTGTCGAAAGCGAAAGAACGTGCGTGCCGTCTGGGATGATTCCAAAGAGGTCCGTGAAGACCTGATCGGTGATCGCAAACGTTCCGTCTTGGGCGACATGCTCGGAGATATCGAGGCGATCTGAACCGTCGAGCGATGCGAAGAGGGATCGGGTGCTGGTCAAGATCCGGCCGTTGACGGTTCGATCGGCTGTGATTCCGGAGTTGCCTCCTGAGTCAACCATCACCAAATTACCAAGCGTATCGACCCGGCCCGTCGCCGAAGTGTTCAGGTAGTTGATCACGACCAAAACATCAAGCGGCGAGATGTTTCCAT
>CAILTZ010000179.1 GCA_903837255.1 uncultured Pirellula sp.
ATCGCTCACCGTGACCAGTCTGCCAAGCTGCTGGTCGGTGACGAACCGTTCAATTATCTCCTTGGGGACATCGGAGTATTCGTCGTAGAAGATCATCGCGTTCCTCAAAGATTTGGAAAGAGGTCTCAGGTGGTAACATGTTCGACAATGGCACGCCCAATGGGTTCAGGGCAAACACCGATTTTCGGCCCAATTAGGGAGCTACGACGACCGGATGGCAAAGCACCTCGGTCTTGACCGAATTGGCGATAAAGCATTCCTCATGGGCATTTTGGTGCATTTCGACGACTCTTGAAACGTCTGGTGCCTCTCCATCCCACTCAACGAAGGGGCGTAATCGAACAACAGAAACGAACAGTTTTCCTTGTTCGTTTCTGCTCATCTGACCAATTGCGGAGTCACGGTATGCGTTAACTCGGAATCCCTTCTTGGCAGCAATCGACAGAAACCACAGCATATGGCAACTTGATAGCGGCACAACAAATGCCTCTTCTGGATCCAAAGCCTTTTCCACCGAAAACGGCAATGGAACGATGTGTGGTGAGGAAGACGCGAGAACGCTAGTACCTCCGTCAAAGGTCCAAGTGTGGGCTCGTGAGTATTTTCCATCCACGAGTGGATCGTCTCCGCGTTCCCACTCGATCATCGTCTGGATTTCAGGATTCGACATTGTTTATTTCCACGTGAGCAAAATCGGTTTTAGGCGAACCAAACGAATTCCTTTAGACCCCAACACTACAGCCTCTCTCTCAAATCCGCCGGTTAGGAGATTTGAAGATATCCGAAATTTTCGGTAGGGACCACCTTTTTCGAGGAGCGATAGGCTGTTTCGGTCTAGCGTCACCCGGTAGTTCGAATGTCGGAATCGGGCTCGATTTAACAGGTCCCACGGGTGCCGTTGCAGGGATGGCTGAGCGTTTGTCAACCACCTCGGCTTGCACTCGTTTGAGAAATGCCTCGGTCGACCAATCAAGGTCGCGATGCAAGATATCCGGGGTGTAGTAAACGCCGTTACCTCGCGGACGATTGATATAAACCTTGTTGGGTACGATGACTTGGCCTAAGCCCGATGGCAGGTCTTGCAGACGAACTTCCATGTAGGTGGAATCAGCGCTACTGGGTGCCCCCACCAGACGCGTGTTGGGGAAGAGTTTAAATGTATCGATTGCATCTAGACCAGCGCTAGCGCACTGCGGAGGCACAATCACAAAAACGGGTATCGTGAGGGGATGTGGGTCGGAGTCAAGATCCTGGGATGCGTCCTGCACACTGGGTACGGATTCGGTATCGTCTTGTGCATCGGCGTTAAAGAAGGGTTCACCCTTAGCGAGGGTATTGCGCATCCCTTCCCCAACACGACGGATCATGGGCAGCAGCTCGCTCATTCCCGCTTCCTTCAGTTTGTCGTAAAGAGATTCGACGTAGGTCGTGTTCTCGGGTGACGCCCGCCATAAGGTTTGCGTCTTGGCGTAGAGGGCTTCTCTGCGGCGTGCGACCCGATCTGCGCCCCACAAGGCGCTAGCGACTCGGACGCTCCACTGCGAACTACCTCCTTGATTGTGACGCAAATCGAGCACGATGGCAGGTGCAGCGAGCAGACGCTCGCGTTGGGATTCGATGGCCTGAACCAAATCGTCATAGGCTTGAACTTCTGAAGCATTCGGCTGAAACGTTGGCATGGCGATCCAGGGCCAGCGATCTTCGCGCCACTGCAATCCCACTGGCAACTCGTCACCATTGGTAGCCGACCGCATCAGATCGTACGCGGAATCCGGCAGCAATCGCCACTGCAAGGTTACTTGGTGGCGTTTCCCATCCGAGGTTTGGATCTCGCAGCGTCGCAACGGTTCGAGAAACGGATTCCCATGGTCGAGCAACAGATGCCCCCCTCGCAACCACCATCGCCCCGGTTGATCGGCTCCGTACTCGAAAGCGAACAATCGTTCTCGCAACAAGTTCTCGACGTGTTGGTCGTTAATGGTGCACGTGAGCCCCCACAGGCACATCGGCCTCCTCGCTGTGGTGCACCCAGAGCCCATCGCCTCGCCATGTCGTCAAGAAGCCCGGCCAGCGGGACGGCGGATCCAGTTCCTCAGGCAAGCGAGCAAATGGGCCTGCATGTCCGTCCTGCAATGTCGCATTGAAACGCCCGATGGCAAACATGTAGCCCGCAGGCCCGTCCACTCGGGGAGCTAGGCTCATCGCATTCTGGCGCGCTTCGTCGAGCAATTTCGGAAACGAAGGGTTTTGCGGATCGACCATGCCAGGATGGTTGTCGGCCAGAATGCGGTAAGACGCCTCGATATCGGAGTGAACTGCTTGCAGCCAAGCTTGCGGCGTTTGCGGAACAACAACTTCGTCCACTTGAGCGCACAGCGCTCGAGGCATCGACAGGAACAAGCAATGGCTGGATAGCAAGACAAGGAGAAAAGCTCGAAGTGAAAACATTGTAGATCCTAAAAATGACGCTCGTGCGCAGAATTTGTGTGTAAAAAGGTCTTACATTCCTAAGCTTGTGGCATCGCAAGTATGCCCACCCTGGCTTCAAGCCATTTGAGGGGTCGGATATCCTAAGGACCTGCTAGACTGCCGGTTGCTGTTGGGTTGCGCAGTGGAAGGCACCGAGCCCGATTATGGCAAAAAACGCGGGGACTGTCCCCGGTATTTCTGTCAATTTTTCCGAGCCAATGTTCCTCCGTCCGAGCTAAAAGCATACAGACGGATCTCTTGCGAGATCCACGACCAGGTCGTACAAAAAGAGTTTGTTTTATAATTTCCGCAGCCTTAACCCAACATGACGACACAAAACAATCTCAACTTGATCACCTGCCAAGACTTGGCCTACAGGGGGCCGGGTCGCATGTGTGTCGTTTTGGACCTAAATGAGCAAACCATCACCCTTGAGAACTGCTTCATCTCTAACCACTTTTTTGTCTGTGAGTAAAAAACCGACATACAAATGCTCTTTCAGCGAGATCACTAAGGTCGTCGATTTACTCCTCGGAAACCACACCGGTATACTGATGCGAGTGCAGTTGTTTCTCAGTGGCATTGACGCGTCGGATCTGCGCTCTGTCTTTGTCCATACGCAACATGGAAATGCGAGAATCTTCGCCCAATGGAACGATTTCGAACGATTTCGCTCGACACTGATCGAAGAATGTAAACCCTCGCGTGGAGGTGGTTATGTGATAGACAACCCGGAGATGTGGGACTTGTATGCAATCTTTTTTGTTCTTTTACTTGCCGGATTGATTTGGATTCTCGTGTGAACCAATTCCAAAACGTCGTATTTGCTGTTGGCGAGGTTCCTATGTCGCTCGCTGCCCTCGCAGCTTGGCTTGATTGGACCGCTTGGCTATGGATCTCCTGGCTGGTGCTTTTGTGTGTGATCAATCTTGTGAGTTGGTCGACAAACCTTTTTTCATTCCCAGGGAATTGGCTCATTGTCTTGACCACGGCTATCTATGCTTATTTTTTCCCGGAGTCTCCGAGCGCTGGAATCGGTTGGTTGGGGATCGGAATCCTGGCAGCCTTGGCCGTCCTCGGTGAGATCATTGAGTTTGTTGCGGGTGCGGCGATGGCGGGCAAACGAGGGGCAAGCCGTCGAGCGATGGCATTGGCGGTCGTAGGGACGATGGTCGGAAGCATTGTCGGTGCGATCTTCACGATCCCGATTCCGATCCTCGGGCCGATGCTCGGCGCGATGGCGGGCGGAGCTGCCGGTGCATTTTCTGGAGCTTGGGTGGGTGAGATTTGGAAGGGCAAATCGGTCGAAGAAGGTGTCAACGTAGGGACCGGAGCACTGCTCGGTCGATTGCTAGGCACCTCGGGCAAACTGCTCGTCGGGGCCGTGATGGTGGTTGTCGCCGCCGTCGACGCCCTTTACTAAGCTCTTAGCACGCCCAAGATCGCTGCCCATCTTTGCCAGCCTACCGGGACTGCCTACGTTGGCACTGCGTCCTCGATTTACGGTCCTCTATTGAGGTTGTTTTCGAAACTCTCTTGATTGGTCCGGAGGAAAAACACTACAACGTCATGCATGAATCAACCACATTGCATCAGCCGCTGCCTGCTTTGGATCATGATCGTTTCACTGTGCTCACATGCCGGTTGCGTGCGCAAGCGCATGACGTTTCGAACCAACCCGGCAGGTGCGATGGTCTATGTGGACAAGCAGCCAGTGGGTTTAACCCCCGTCTCGACAGGGTTTACTTACTACGGCACACGCAACATCGAGATCGTCAAGGATGGATATCGGACGGAGAAATTTTTGCGCAAGGTCCATGCGCCATGGTATCAGATTCCGCCATTGGATTTTGTCTCCGATACGCTCTGGCCGTTTGAGTCACGTGACGAGCGGATCATCGATGTGCAAATGACCCCTGAGTTTGATGTCCCGGAAGATGCGTTAATCGCTTCCGGAGAACAGCTGCGGCTTCAGGCTGGCCAAGGGATTGCGGTGACGCCACCTCCGCCAGTGATTCAGCCATCGACTCCAATTTTGGCACCAGCTCCTGTAGGGATTGCCCCTGGGCCGCCCGCACCGATTCCAGGCCAACCGGTCGTTCAAGCCCCTCAACCATCGTTCGGCCAACGGGCTCGCGATTTGTTTTTCCCTTACGGTGCACCGCTGAGTTTCCCATCGACTCAGGTCACCCCAGGGGGTGGCTTTAGGCCTCCTGCCGACCAGGACGCACCGGTGAGTCCCGGTGGTCTTCCGCAATGAGTAAGCAGCTACGAATGCTACTCGTTTTGTGGGTGTTGAGCGGATCCGGTTGTCGGGCCTTGGCCCCACGAGCGATCGACAATTCGAAACAAAACATTGCACCCGAGTTGATTCAAGCCAATTCCATTCCGATCGAAAGGGGCCAGCGTCGAGCTCTCCTCGATGGCGTGGGCTGGGTGGTGGGAATCCCCTCCAAAATTTTACTCTGGGACCGTCGGATCGAAAACCATAACATCGGACCCCAGACCGAAGAGACGATCGCCGCGTATATGCAGAGGAACGACTTGGGGCATGTCAAGGTTCGGCTCAATCAGTATCGGCCCTGGGATGACATGAAACGATTGACCAAGAACCGGACGATGGCCTGGCCGTGGCGTTACTCGATCGGAACATTGAGCGTTCTAGGAGAGACCGTTTTTCCGGGCCGAATCTTCGGCGGGGATCACTTCAATCCTTACACCCAAACCGTACACCTCTACAGCGATGTGCCTGCTATCGCGATCCATGAAGGGGGGCATGCCAAGGATTTTTCGAGGCGCACTTACCCTGGGACTTATGCAGCTCTGTACGGTTTGCCCGTTGTCCCGTTGTACCACGAGTCCATCGCGACCCGCGATGCGATCGCTTACGCGCAGCGCACCGAGGATCCAGAGTTGCAGCGTGAGACCTACCGCATTTTGTACCCAGCTTATGGAACCTATGTGGGGGGTGCTCTGGGATCCGTCCTACCCCTGGCATCACTCCCAGCATATTATGGGAGTGTCATCCTCGGGCATGCTGCGGGGCGCTGGCAGGCCAATCAAATACCCAACTCGCAAGAGTCTTGGAGTCCAACGACCTTACCACTCACGCCGCGACAACAGCCAACGGAAACCACAGAATGAATCAGGTCCAAGCCAACGCTATTGAAGTCACTCCGGTTGAGGGGCGCAAGGACCGCAAAGAGTTCATGGAACTCATTTGGAGGTTGTACAAAGGGGATCCAAATTGGATTCCCCCGATCCGTATGAACCAAGAGGAGCTCGTCGGCTTTCGCAAGCATCCGTTCTACGAGGTCAACCGATGCCAAGCTTTTTTGGCTCGCAAGTCAGGAGAGGTTGTCGGACGGATCGTCGGTATTGTCAACCAAGGGCACAACAAGCGTTACGAGGAGAAACGGGGCTTCTTTGGATTCTTTGAATCGATCGATGACCAGCAGGTTGCCAACGCTCTGTTCAAAGCTGCCGGAAGTTACTTAAAGGGTCAAGGGATGACCGATGTACGCGGCCCTTGCAATCCCTCGCTCAACTACGAGACCGGGACCTTGGTCGACGGGTTTACCACTCCGCCCACCTTCATGATGACCTACAACCCACCTTACCACGATCGGCTGATCCGAGGTTTTGGATTTGAAAAGACCCAAGATATGTACGCTTACGATGGCAACATGGAAATGCTCAAGACGATCGATCCAAAGATCGGACAAGTCGTCGAGCAGGTGCAGGAGCGATTTGGGGTGCAGGTTCGCCAAGTGAGCCGCAAAAACTTTGCAAAGGAGGTTTTGCTGTTCTTGAAGATCTATAACGAGTCGTTGCAGGGTACGTGGGGCTTTGTTCCATTGTCCGATGGCGAGGTCAAGGCTCTAGGGATGTCGCTGAAGTTGCTGATCAATCCTGCCGCAACAAGTGTGGTCGAGGTCAACGGCGAGCCGGTTGGCGTGGGCTTAGGGCTCCCAGACTACAATCCAATCATCAAGAAAATCGATGGGAAGCTCTTTCCGTTTGGTTGGATAAGAATCCTGATGGATCGCAAGAAGATCACCAAGATGCGGATCATCAGCACCAACGTGGTTCCAGAGTGGCAAAGATGGGGTCTGGGTTTGGTGTTGCTCAATAGGATGCTGCCCGATGTGGTGGCCATAGGGATCACCGATGCGGAGTTCTCATGGGTTTTAGAGAGCAATCATCTATCCCGTGGCTCGCTCGAGCGAGCCGGACTGGTCCCAGCCAAAACCTATCGTCTCTACGATCGAACGCTCAGGGATCTTTAGTTCCAAGAGTTGCCAAGGATTCTCTTGCCTGACAAAAACTCAGGCGTGGATTAAAATGAAAGGAGTCCGCCACAGCCTCGAAACCACCCATAGCCCCCGTTGCGGCAATGCTTAAGCCTCCAATCCACAACCCTATCGCTCGGCTTGCCGCCTGCTGGTTATTTGCTCTTTGCACCATCGGAATTGCCCGATGTCTAGCTCAAGTCGATGCCGCCAGAATCGATGCCTTGATCGATGCCGGGTATGCAAAAGCCGCGGTCCAACCCGCAGAAGTCTGCTCCGACCAAGTCTTCGTGCGCCGTGTCTACCTGGACCTTGCAGGTCGTATCCCCACGCTCCAGGAACGCAAAAACTTTCTGGATGACCCATCCACAGATAAGCGAATCGAATTGGTCGATCGACTCGTCCAAAGCGAAGACTACGTACAAAACTTTGCGGATACCTTTGACTCACTCCTCATGGGTCGCGCCCCGATCGGTAAAATCGCCGAACGCAAAAAACTCTGGCGTCCCTACCTCGAAAACGTCTTCAGGCATAACAGGCCCTGGGACCAAGTCGCCCGCGAGATCCTTTTGGCTCGTCCCCAAAGCCCCAACCAGGTCGGCTCGGTCTGGTTCCTCTACGAACGCAACGACAACGCCCAAGCGATCGCCGAGGCCGTCGCCCCGGCCTTCTTCGGCATCCGAATCGATTGTGCTCAGTGCCATGATCACATGATCGCCTCGGAGATACACCAAAAGCACTACTGGGGCCTGGTCGCTTTCTTCAACCGTAGCAAAAACCAAAAAACCAACGCCGGCCCGAGAATCAGTGAGTCGGCAATCGGTGGATTTTCTGATTTTGCTAATATTCACGGATCGAGCTATCCGAATGTTTTGACATTCTACGAATCGAAAACGATTGATGAAACTCGACCTGAGAAAGATGCCAAGCAAGAAGACAGCGATGAGCTCTATTTGCCCAGAGAGAACCCAGATGAACCTCGTATACCCAAGTTCTCCAGACGCGAAAAGTTCGCCGATGAAATCCTGACCGGGCACCCAAGACTAGCCCATGCGTTCGTCAATCGGATTTGGGCAATGCTCCTAGGACGTGGCATCGTCCATCCTT
This sequence comes from uncultured Pirellula sp., assembly GCA_903837255.1. Lineage (GTDB taxonomy): Bacteria > Planctomycetota > Planctomycetia > Pirellulales > Pirellulaceae > JBKCUI01. The sequence continues at coordinate 7,869 of CAILTZ010000179.1, forward strand.
TTGATCAAATGGACTCGGCACACCCAGCCTCGCACCCGGAACTGCTCGACGAGCTGGCCAAGGCGTTCATCGAATCGGGTTATGACATCCGCAGTTTGGTTCGTAAAATCACTGCCAGCCGAGCTTATCAACTCAGCTCCAAACCGCCTGCACAAGCCAACGACCCGGCCACATTCGCTTGGGCGATTGAACGTCCATTGACCGCCGAGCAACTCACCCGTTCGATCCAGATCGCCCTGCTGCAACAGGCCAACCCCAACCATCCGCTGCTTGCTGATCTGAGAGACCGGATGCCGGAAGTCCTCCCCGAAACGATCACAACCGATGTCGGAGATGCTCTGTTCCTGTCCAATAACCCCAAAATGGATCAGATCCTCCTCGAGGGGAGTAAGCCCGAGGGGCTCATCGGCAAGTTGGCATCGAACCCTGATCTCAAAGCCGGGGTTCAAAACCTCTTTGTCACGACACTCGGGCGGGAACCCTCCGAACCCGAACTCGATGCGGTGCTCGAGTATGCTCAAAAACGATTGGCGAAGGAATCTGCCGCTGAGCCTATAACGGTTTGGCGAAATATCGTTTGGGCCTTGATCGCTTCCGCCGAATTCCGATTCAATCACTAACAAGGCGTTCAACTTGGCCGAGCATTCCGAAAATCAAAATCGTGTGACTGGCGACTGCGGAAGCCCCGAGCACCGAGCTCACCGGCGGCTATTCCTCCAAGGTGCTATGGCCTCTGGGCTCGCATCTGCGGCCAGCTTCAACGCCCTTTTCTCGGTCCCAGCCCTGGCTCAGGAGACCAAGAAACGTGGAAAGAAATGCATCCTTCTGTGGCTCTGCGGCGCTCCGAGTCAATTCGAAACTTGGGACCCAAAACCCGGTACGATTAGCGGTGGGCCGTTTGCGGCAATCCCCACCTCGATCCCCGGGCTCCAAATCAGCCAGTTGATGCCCCGCTGCGCGTCGATCATGGACAAGCTCTCGGTGATCCGATCGATGAGCACCGAGCCGAGCGAACACTTCCAAGGCATCGATGTGCTAACGCGCGGCGAGCAACCTCGGCCACCCTTCACCCGCCCCATCCTCGGCTCGGTCGTCGCCGAGCAACTAGGACAACTCGACAGTCCGGTCCCTCAGTTTGTCCTGCTGGAGCCTTGTCCCGAAGGCAACGAGTTCAAGTCGTTCAAGGCAGGGAATTGGGCCGGTTGGCTTGGAGCCCAGTACGGTCCAGTGCGATCCGGTGGCGAATTTGCGATTCCCGACATTCTCAAGCCCGAGTCGTTATCCCAATTGGATCACGAGGATCGCGAGGCCCTTCGCAGCTTCCTGAGCCGCAAGTTCCAGAACGACCAACAAAGCCAAGCCGCCGAGGGCTACAACGCGGCGTTTAATCGGGTCAAAGGTCTCATGAGCTGTGCACCTCTTTTCGATCTGGAGAAACTGCCGCAAGCGGATCGCGATCGCTATGGCCCAGGGGCTTTTGCACAGTACGCTCTCCAAGCCCGCCATTTGATCGAAAACGGATCGACCTTTGTCATGGTGGCCAACGGCATGCCTTGGGACAACCACGTCTTCCAGCACGAGATGCACCAGATGCTCGTACCTGAACTCGACAACATTTTGTTTCAGCTCATCGGCGATTTAGAGGATCGAGGCATGTTGCAAGACACCATGGTCATCGCAATGGGTGAATTTGGCCGAACGCCGTGGCTCAACGAAGCCCGAGGTCGGGACCATTATTCCAAAGCTTGGAGTCTGGCGATGGCTGGCGGAGGGATACGCCCTGGGGTCGTCGTTGGCCAAACCGACCCGCTAGGGTTTGAAGTGACCGAAAATCCGATCGACAATCGGCGTTTGTTTGCGACGATTTTCAAGGCGCTTGGGATCGACCCCAAAGAGCAATATGATCTGCCCGACCTACCGACCTTCCACCGAGTCGAAGGAAACGTGCAACCTATTGAAGAACTTTTGGTCGGATAGATGATGCAGAAAACAATCACACGAATCCATGATTTCAAGCTTCCGACAGCGATCCTCGGGGCATGTTTGCTCCAAGACCATCGCGAGTTGATTGCCGCCTGTTTGGACGGTATCTACCGAGTTGAACTCGATACCAAAAAGCACCAGCGTATCGGCGGCCACGACAGTTATGTAAGCTCTGCGGTGTATATTCCAGAGCAGCAAACGTTCATCACCGCAGGATACGACGGCAAGCTGAAGTGGTTTTCTGCACAAGACAATTCGCTTTTGCGAGAGGAAAAGGTCCATGCGTTTTGGTCATGGGACATGGCCCTCTCAGCAGACCAACGTTGGTTGGCAAGTGTCACCGGCCAATATCTAGCCGGCGATTACAAGTACTCACCGGCTCAAGAGACCGAAGCCTCGGTGAAGATCCTCGATGCTACCGATGGAAAACTAGTGCATGCGCTCCGTCATGTGCCATCGGTGCAATCGGTGGCCTTCAGCCACAACAGCCAGTGGATTGCCGCTGGCAATCTGATGGGGGAGGTTCGGGTTTGGGACGTTGCCAGTGGAGAGCAGGTCGGCGGATTTGAGTCCAAGGATTTCACCAGTTGGGGGATCATCAAGAGCCATTGCTATCTAGGCGGTATCTTTGCCATGGAGTTCTCACCTGATGACAGCGAATTGATCGTTTGCGGGATGGGTGACATGCGCGACCCCATGGCAGGCAACGGCAAGCAGCTATGGCAGCGCTGGAATTGGAAAGAATCCAAACTCGTCGCTCAGACGAATGAGAAACAAGCTGGCGAGGGACTCATGGAATCATTGGTCTTGCATCCGGCGAGAGACAGTTTCCTGATGGGTGGGCGTCTGCGTGGGGGCGATTGGAATGCAGCCTTGTTCGATCTATCTAGCGGTGAACGGATCGGCACGATCAAATCTGGGTATCGGATTACGCAGATGCTCTTCGATAACCAAGGGCGTTTGGTTGTGGTCGGTGGCCAGGGCCAGCCTGGCAAGAGCAACGAGGGCAAGTTTCCCGACTTTGGCCGAGTCGAAGTTTACGAGTTGAAGACTTAAGAAAACCTAGAGCCACAATGCCCAAGTCGGTGGATCGGATCAACGGTTTTGATTGGTTACGGGTCCTGGCCCTTGGGCTGGTATTGGTCTTTCACATTTCCGGGCTGTTGGATCTGGAAACTGGGCGTCAGATTGCTGGCATGAGTTTAGGCGGACTGGGCGTGACTCTGTTTTTAGGGATCAGCGGGGCACTGATCGGCAAAGACCAACGGCCTGCGGGCGATTGGATCTTCGCACGATTGAAAAAGATTTATCCTGCGTACTGGATTGCAACGATCCTTGCCTTCTTAGCTGCGGCGATATCCGGATACAAACCGGTGAGTTTTCTTCAATTTCTTTGGCAGATGAGCGGTATGGGACTTTTCTACGCGGAAGACTTGATCAACGTGGCGACTTGGTTCATCGGGTTACTCCTGGCTTTGTATTTGAGTGTGTTTCTGGCCCGACTGACTCCCTACACCGATAGAATTCTGCAAGTTTTGGCGATGGGAGCG
>CAILTZ010000180.1 GCA_903837255.1 uncultured Pirellula sp.
AGGAATCCGAGTATGATATTGATTAGGATTCCTAGGAAAGCATCTAGCCCTTGGAACATTTCACTCGCATCCGTGGCATTGAAAACAAAGTCCTTGGATTGCAATTGGCGATTTTCCGTCTCGAAAAGCTTCGAGAGATTAGCCAGGGCCGAATCGCTGATCCCGGGTCTTGCCACGAGAACATTCGGGACCGTATAGGTCAAAGTCTCCTGCATTGGAATTTCGGGTTGTTGGGAAATGTAACCCGCTGGCATTCGAAACTCTTGGGCATAACGGAGCTTTGCCGCATGGGCTCCGATGTAAGGGGACCGGAACTCGAAACCCTCGGAGAGGAGCTGCTTGATCGCTTCGACATTCCTTTCGCTGGCAACATTCACAACAACAAAGACGGCATCGACCTCCGAGGGAGTCTGGTATCTGGATTCGGATGTTATGGGGAGTTTTGCTAGCAAGTCCCATTCGTGCTTGTACTGGACCTTCGTACCGGAGTTCCACCGTTGAAAAAACTCCTTGGCCACGCTGTGGCTTCCTTCATCTTTGACGTTGGTCAGCACGATGGATACAGGACGGGTCTTCGGATCAATTTCTTTACGGGTCATCCACAAGACGACTTCGAGGATTGGCGTCTGAAGGACGGTCAGGGATTCCGGGACCGGGATCCCTGCTTGGATGAACGCCACATCTGCTTTTTTGGCCAAAGGAACTCCAGAGATGCGTTGAATAGCTTCTGCGGAGGAGTCCACTTTTACCGCATGCATCTTGGCTTTGCGAAAGTATCGAAGGTTTTCATCGACAAAGTCTCGCTCAGGGACGGCAACGCTCACCGAGGTGGCGAGGAAGAAGTTCCAGTAGGCCCAAATCAGAAAGCCCAAAAGGGCCAGTCCGAGAAAGGCGGCTGGCAGTCGACTGACCGAGATGAAATTCCGACCTCTTTGGGCGACCTTCTGTGCCTCTTGGGCGGCTCGGTTGACTTCATCGACAGCACCGGCGAGCCCAGAGTGCCCCGGCAACTCGACGGCGATTTTCTCGCGAATTCGATCCGCCCCCTCGATGATGCCTTCGATTTTTAAGTTCATCAGTGCAACAAGTAAAAAACCCCGAGAAAATCGATTAGTATCCCCTCTTGGACTAGTTTAATTCATGATATTTCCCAAGCCAATGGTCGATAACTTTCTAAAGCGATAATTCTGGAGGCCGAAGGATCTTCGATCTATGACGCTAGTTCCCAAGGAGGGTAACATGGTCACACGGTTAATGTCTTGTCTTTTTTTGATTCTTCTTGGGCTTTGTCAAACGCCCCAAGTCTCTCGTGCGGGGATGGTTTTCAATCTGATCGACATCGGTCAGGCGGGGGTGGGTACACAGTCGAGAATTGGCTTTCAGCAGGCAGCGGATTTTTGGTCGAGCAAATTTAACGATAATATTGTTATAAATCTAGAGATCGGAATGGCCGCTCTTGGTGGCTCGACACTTGGATCAACTAGCCTGGGGACGGTCTCCGGGAGTTACTCGTCGTTCCGTACTGCGGTACTCGCCGATGCGACATCGCAGAACGATAGCCTCTTTGCAAGCAATCTACCGAGTGGATCAAGTTTCAGTGTTTATATCAATCGGACCTCGAATAGCCCTAACGGCGCTCTGAGCGCAGTGCCCTACGTGGATAACGATGGTGACGCGAACAACACGACTGTATTGTTGGCAAGCGCCAATGCAAAAGCTCTTGGGCTGATCGCTGCAAATAACTCAGCCGTGGATGCCAGGATTCAATTCAACTCCAGCTACAATTTCGACTACGATCGAACCAATGGCATTACGTCGAATGCATTTGATTTCGTTGGAATTGCGATCCATGAGATCGGTCATGCAATGGGCTTTTTTAGCGGAGTTGATCTGCTGGATACCAATGCAGGCTTGCGCGATGATCAGTACGATGTTGTAACGTCTCTTGATTTCACTCGGTTCTCCGCAGCCAGCCGAACCGCAGGTGCCAATATCGACTGGACTGCGGATAATCGCTCGAAGTATTTTTCGGTGGATGGCGGAACCACTGTCGCAGTCGATAACGCTTGGTCTCTAGGGGCTAACTACGGAGACGGTAGGCAAGCAAGTCACTGGAAGGATGGGCTCGGCCGAGGGATCATGGACCCGACTTTTGCTCCAGGTGAACTAGGGGTGGTAACAAGCCTAGACCTTCGAGCCTTCGATGTCATTGGCTTTAACTCGTCGGCTGTCCCCGAGCCGACCAGCATCGCAATCTTCGCAGGTGGCCTGAGCATGCTGGCAATCGCCCGCCGAAGAGGAAAAGCAACTACCTAGGCTTTGCAGCTTCCCTCGCTTGACACTCCATCCAAGTTCTGTTGAACGTTGGTTGACTCCTGACCGATGAACCGGGTATTGATTCGTCTTTGCCCCAAGTTGTTCAAAGAATTTAGGATTTATGCAAACGATCAAGTACATTGCTTGCATTCTTTGGGGTTTGCTCGTTGCTGGTCCTGCCATCGCTCAGGATTTCTCCCAGTACCTCCATCAACCCACACAAGTCGATCCGAATGCCGATCCGAATGCCGCATCGCCACTGGAATATCATGGCGAAGTTGCATCGGAGTACGAGGTGGAAATCCCAAGTACGATTCCGTCGCGAAAGCTACGTCGCATCGATGGCGCGGAGGTCGAGTCCCCAAAAGTCATACGCTTCGCTTCTTCGGATCCTGGATACCGGATTTATCGAACCAGTGAATCGATCACTAGCTACATGCCTGGCGATGGCGAGCAGTTCGGATGGCTTGACTTCCAAACCAACCCCTATATTTCAACGACTCAATCCTCAGGGATCACGACTGCGATTGGTCTCCACCTGCTCTCGGGTCCGAATTCAGTGCCTTTACCACCGAGGCTTTGGGACTTCGTGCTCGGTTATCAAAAGCGAGACACGTTGGGTGATCGGTTCAGTTATGATCTAGCGTCGAGTATCGGGGTCTACAGCGACTTCGAGGACAGCGCACGCGAAGGAGTCAGGCCGTTGGGGCACGCGGTGGGGTCGTTTCATCGAAGCCAGAGATTGGATTGGGTCTTTGGGGTCGATTACGTGAATCGCGACGACTACAAAATCCTACCCGTGATGGGATTTTCATGGCACAATCCGACCGGCACTGGTTGGCGTTTTGACATGGTTTTTCCTCGACCTCGCATTCAATACAGCTTAACGAATACCAGCCGGCTGTACATGTCCGGTCTGCTCGGTGGGGGAACTTGGGATATCGAGATGCCCAAGGAAAAGGATGACGTGATGACCTACCGCGACCTTAGGATCCTCTTTGGACACGAGCAGCTGACCCCAGGCGGGAATATTGCCGCGACGGAGATAGGACTCGTCTTCAATAGGCAGCTGCAGATGCGCCACTCGCTGGAACAAGTCGACTTCGACGACGCATTCATCTTTCGTTTAGTCGCACGCCATTAGGCTTCGGGGATAACGGGGATAAGCTGAATTGGCTTGATCCTCACCGCAACGTTTCCGAAGGTGCTGCCACCACCCAGGTCCGTCAGTCGCTCACTGGTAAGATCATTGAGGCTTTTTTTGTCGGGGCTGAGTTTCGGCCACCACTGACCTACCGAGATGACCACGCCTTGTTTTGCATCCTGGGTCACCACAGCTTTGCGTTGGATAGTCCCATAGCGGCTTGCAACCTCCATCGGATGGCCATCGAGGATGCCGTACTTGTGTGCGTCATCGGGATGGATCAGCAGGGTTGGTTCTCCACCGGCGAGTTTGATAATGCTCGGGACGTTCCCCATGGTCGTGTTGACCACGACGGCACCTGGAGGCGAGATTAGCCTCAAAGGATACTCTGGATTTAACTCCTCCTCGAATTCGATTTGTTGCGGTGGGGGCACGAAGCGTATCTTGCCATCAGAAAAATGGCTACCTTGGGAATAAGGCAGAAAGGGAGTCGGCAGGGACAGTTTGATCGAACGCTCGGCAGTGAGTTTTTGGCGGGTGATTCCAGAGAGCCAGGGATTGGAGGAGTCGAGCATCTTGTCGATCAGCTCATCGGTACCCCAATCAAGCTCTGGAATATCCAACTGCAATCGCTTGGCGAGCTGCTGAAAAATCCACCGGTTGGTTTTGGCTTGGCCTCTGGCAGGTACGACCGCATCGGCGTACTGCAAGTAGTAGTGACCGTAGGATGTGTAGACGTCGGGGTGTTCAAGAAACGTCGTTGCTGGCAGCAGATAATCGGCGTAATCGGCCGTGTCGGTTTGAAAATGTTCGAGCACCACTGTAAACAGTGAATCTCGCTTTAAACCCTGGCGAACTCTCGCTGAATCGGGTGCGACGGCCGCGGGGTTGCTATTGTAGACAATAAGCGCGTGGATGCTCTGCGGCTGGCTCAGCAGTTCACTGGCCAAGCAATTCATATTGACTTGTCGGCAGGTGGATTTCGATCGGTGCGCTCCGGTGATCTCTCGACGGTTCAACTGAAAGGCACCGCTGGTGGACAATACCGAACCACCACCGAGTTGTTTCCAAGCTCCGATGAGTGCTGGCAGCAGAGTGATTGCACGGCAAGCGTTCCCGCCTCCTTCGTTGCGGGTCATGCCATAGCCGACTTTGATGAAACTTGCACCGCTCTTGGCATACGAGCGGACCATCGCTTGAAGGGACTCAAGCGGCACATCGCAATACTCCGAGGCCCTTGAGAGCGTCCACGTCTTGCAAGCTTGGCGGTACTCATCGAGACCCGTTGCGAATTGACCGAGATACTCGCGGTCCTCCCAGCCCTGTGCTAGTATCTCTCGACCGATGGCCAGGGCCAAAGCCGCGTCGGTACCGACACGAATTTGCCAATGCTCGTCGGCAAAGCGGGAGGTTTCGTTGCGATAAGGATCGATATGGAGGATCTTTGCCCCTCGTTTGCGAGCCTCTTTGAGGATCGGTGCCAGATGCGAGTTGCTGCGAAGGACGTTGATTCCCCAAAGGACGATGTAACGTGAATGTACGAGGTCCTCCGGGTCACACCCTATCTTGTTCGGACCGTAGTTGGCTTCCCAAGCTGCTCCGCCGGTGGTGGCACAGATCGTTTGATCGAGCTCCAAGGCGCCGAGCGAACGAAAAAACAGGCTCGGCGAGTCACCTTGGATCACCCCCATGGTACCTGCGTAATGGTAAGGCAGCACGGACTGACCACCATGAGAGTCGAGGATGCTGCGGAGGCGATCTGCGATTTCATCGAGTGCCGTGTCCCAATTTACCTGCTCGAACTTGCCCTGGCCTTTGCCCCCGACGCGACGCATCGGATGCAGCAATCGGTCGGCTTGCTCCTGCCTTTCCGGGTACCGAGCGGTTTTCACGCAAGCGAACCCACGCGTGATCGGGTGCGATGGATCTCCTGCAAGGCCGACGACCTTGTCTCCATCAACATGGATGTTTAGGGCGCAAGCGTCTGGGCAATCCAATGCGCATACCGATGGAACGACTCTGAGGGAAGGGGTTTGGTTCATTAGATTAACCGTGTGCACCACGCGTTGGCGATTGCGACGATCATCGGGATGTCTCGTTCGCTATTGGTAAGTAGGTGATTGCTTCCCGGTAGGGCGACGAGCGTGCCTGGAAACGAACGTCGAGTGTCGCTTGTCCGAGTGTCGATCATCTCAGGGGTTCGATGATACCCGGCGTTGAAGATGGCGTGATGGAAGCCGACGGTTTCGTCGTCGGGGGAGTGGAAAACCAGGACAGGTTTTTGAAGTCTTGCAACGGCCTTACGTAGATCGTGCTTGCGGAAATCGTCTACCATTTGACGCTGGATTTCATGCTTTTGGCCCCCGATATTCACCGTGCCGATCCCTTTTTCCCCGATCGCAGGATCCATCTTCAACAACAGATCTGCTAGGTGCTGTGTGTCGCTAGGTGCAGCCAGCGCAATGACCCCTGAGACACTGGGGATTTGATCGGCCATTGCCAGACTCGCTGCACCGCCGAAACTATGGCCGATGAGAAATCGGGGGGCATGGAATTCGCTAGACAAAAAGTTCGCAGCAGACAAAAGGTCTTCGCAGTTGGTGCTAAAGTTTGTTTCTGAAAACACGCCTTCGCTCCCCCCTAAGCCGCTGAAGTCATATCGAAGCACGCCCCAGTTGCAATCGGCCAGTCCTCTCGAGATCCGGACGATCGCTTTGAGGTCTTTATTGCAGGTGAAGCAATGGGAAAAGAGGATCCAGCCATGGACATGCCCCGGGGGCGTTTCGAGGATCCCGGCAAGTTTTCCGCGACGACCGGGGAAATACACCCGATGGCTTTTTCGCATCGTTTCACTCATCGCTCGATGAACCGGATCGTTAGGGTTACCGGACTCTTCGCATCAGGATCGAACCTCGATCCCCGGCGGCTTGGAACCCCCCGGTGAGAACGTCACCTGTGATTTGGGTTTGCATTTGGTAACTTCCCAAGATGGGTCCGAGTTTTTTCGAGGAAGTCAAAATGGTTTGGCCGTCTTGGGTGGATTGAGGGATCAGTTCGGCACGATAAGCAAACGGGATGATGGCTGCAAATCGGCCTGCAAAGCGGGCTTGGTAGGTCCCCTGCGACGTCGGAGTGATCGTCACCCTCATCGGACCGCTGTGTCCAGTGGATTCGCTTTTCCATCGGCCTTGCCAGAGACCTTGCGGACTGGCCCCGAGATTCTCTTGCGCACAGACCTCAGAGCAGCAAGCCATGGACCCCAGATCTACTAGACCAAAAAGCACAATAAACAGTAACTTATTCATGCTTCACCTTTCGGACATTCTTGACATTCGGGAAAACGTTTCATTCCCACGATTATAAGGTTCTTGAAAAACTTTAGGGGTTAATTACCCAATCTTTCGCTCCTACTCCTACTCCTACTCCTACTCGTACTCGTACTCCTGCTCCTACTCGAAAGGCGTCCCAGGGCCGAACCGATCGCTGATCCCCTGTGACGCAGTTTCCATGTTCCATGAAACAGACGAGCCTATCGATTCGGGCGGATCGAGTACCGTCCGCCGCGGCGGACTGAGTACGAAGAAGATAACCCCGATGATTATAGCTCATTAAGAAATGAAAGATTCGCAGCGCATCGAAAAACGCTCGGTGAGAGAGCATTCAGGCGGTCTGTGGGCAGTTAGTAACGCAGACCCGCTGGCCATCCCAGCTTAGCTCTAATTATTTGGGGGCGGTTGGCGATAAGCCTTTTTCTTTTGGAACAGTGAACGGTGCTGGCTGAGTTCACTTCGCAGGGGACCTTCGTCGGTCAGCTGAATCGCTTGATTGATTGTATTGATCGCATTGGAGAAATCACCCTGAGCGGCTTGGGACATAGCCAGGACGTGCACGAGGTGGGCGTTGATATTCCCTCGGCTCGCATCGATCGCTTTTTGAGCCGTCTTGGCTGCCGCATCGGGATCCCTGTAGAAGTCCTCGGGGCAAGTCGCCATCATCCAAGCTGCGTTCTGGAGGGCTCGCACATAGTTTGGATCAGCCTTCATGGCCTTTTGATAGGCTTCTGCGGCTTCTTTCCAGCGGCCGAGGGATTGGCAAGTATCGGCGAACTCCGTTGCGACTTTGGCCGAATCTGGGGCCAGGCTCATCGCCGACTGGTAATCTGCCAAGGCGGCTTCGATTTGTCCGAGAGCAAACCGCGCGTTGCCTCGCCCGCTAAAGAGATCGGCGTCTTTCTGGTTCAAACCGATCGCTTGGTTGTAGTCCTCGATCGCCGCGTTGTAGTTTCCTTTTCGAAAGTAGATCTCGCCTCGGTTGTGGAAGGCTTCCACGAATTTCGGATTCAGTTCGATGGTCTTGCTCAAGGCGTTGATGGCATTGGTGAAATCACCGGCGATGGCAAGAAGCACGCCGAGGTTGTGATGTGCACGCCATCGACCTGCATCGTTTTGGATGGCTAAACGGAAGTCGTCGATCGCCGCGCGGTCTAGATTTTCGGCTTCTGCTAGTTGCCGAGCGGTGACCATTTCCCCAGCCATGTCGGATCTGAGTTCGCCTCGGCGGTTCGCGGCCCAGCTCAGGAGTTTTTTCGCATAGGATCGCTCGGAAACAAGCCGAGTGGTGTCCCCCGCGATATTTTTGCATCGTTCGATGATGCTGTTGAATTCAAGCACGGATCGAGATTGCTGGGCCCCATCGAACAGAGCTTGTAAGTCGGCTGGCACATTCCCCGCAGCAGCCTTGGCGTTTTGCATCCGTTTGGCGATCTGCGAATCGACTTGTTCGTCCGATGGAATCGTTTGCAAAGGAATTTCAGGACTCGGGTCCGCAGTCTGTTCGTCCCAAGTCGTTCTGGGGATGGCCCGCTGAGCATGGGCTTTTTGAGCCCCTAGGGAACCGACTAAGCAAAGAAATACGATCCCCAACAGCATCGGCCAGCGGACAATCATTACCAAGCTCCCCTTATCACTCCCTTGAAATCCCAGCAAAAAACCATCGTGCAAACAGCTTTATCATAGCAAAAAACCCGCCCAGAGCACCGGGAGTAACCCTGGTTTTCCGAATCGCTTGTAGGTACATTGCCTAAGAGAATTCCTAGAGCATGTTCCAGGCCAGCAATTGAGAGTTTGACATCTATGCCAGTAAGCGATACGGTCGTTCGCCGACTTCACGAAATCCTGCTTCAGGTGGCGGATATCCGCGGTCAGATCGAACGGGCGCCCAAGCAGATCAAAGCTTCCGAGACGAAAGCCCAGCAGGCTCGCGACAGCGTTGCGGCTTGTAAGGATGCAATCAAGAAAAGCCGGATGGAGGCCGACCGCAAGCAACTCCAACAACGTCAATACGAAGCCAAACTCTATGAGTGGCAAGGCAAACTCAACGGCGCGTCGAACAATCGAGAGTACCAAGCCGTCAAGGATCAGCTTGCGGCTGACACGCAGGCAAACAGCGTACTGTCCGATGAGATCTTTGAAATTCTCGAGAGCATCGATTCCCTGCAAAGCAAACTCGTCGGATTGGAAGGTGAGCTCAAGACGATCGAGGAAGACGCCTCCAAAATGCAGGCCAAGATCCGAGAGCGAGTCGTGCTGCTCCACGGGGAGTTGGCTAGGTTCGAGGGGGAGCTCAAGCAAGCCGAGGGGGATTTGCCGGAGGACTTTGCAGCTGTCTACCAACCTCTCGTAAAAACCCGTGGCGAGGAGTCGTTCGCTCCGCTCGATGATCGCTCTTGTGGTGGATGCAACACGGGCCTTCCACCGCGTGTTGTCGATCAACTTCGCCAAGGCCACCCAATCCCCTGCTCTAGCTGCGGACGATGGCTTTATCGACCCGAATGACTCAGCAAAACCATCAGTCAGAACGGGCAAACTCACAGTCCGAACCGGGGCTCTCGATGTTGCCTGCACACCTGCGGGAGCGAACAAGGTCGATTGCCAAACTCCACCGCTCTACCGAGCGATGCGAGTCAGGGACCCATCCATCTGCCCATCTATCTGCGGGTCGCAGTCCAATTGTTTATTGGACGCATCATGCCCAAAGGGTCGATGAAAACCCCGCGTTGGAAGTCGCCTGCACTCTGGCCGAGGCGATTGAGCGACCTTTGGTTGTCTACCATGGCCTTTCGTCCGATTACCGCTACGCATCGGACCGTCACCATGTGTTTCAACTGCAGGCAGCCAAGGATCTTCAAGAAGCTTATCGCGAGCGTGGGATCCGCTATGCATTCCATCTGCAAACGCGCAACGACCCTACACCATCGCTTGTTCTCTTGGCCCAGCAAACCGATCTGCTGATCACCGATGACTTTCCTGGCGAACCCACCGATCGCTGGCTGAAACGACTTGCTCATCTGGGTCATCTGACGATCCTCGCCGTCGATACAGCGTGTGTGGTTCCCATGCAGTTGGTCGGCCAAGCCTTTGACCGCGCCTTTGCCTTTAGAGATGCGACGAAAAAGCTTTACCAGGAACGCGTATCGAGAGTCTGGCCAGTCAACGGATCGACCCCCGAATACTTCGATGGCCCGCTACCGCTGTGCCCGTTGGATCTCAAGAATATCGAGCCTTACAAGATCGTGGCGTATTGCGACATTGATCCCATGGTCCCCCCGGTGTCCGACACGCGAGGAGGAAGCCGAGCAGGCTATGCGCGTTGGGAAAGTTTCTTAAAGCACCGCATCGATCGCTACGCTGCCAAGCGGAATGATCCGTGCACCGAGGCATCGAGTCGTATGTCGGCCTACTTGCATTACGGGATGGTTTCTCCGATGCGATTGGCTCGCGAGGCACATGAAAGACGAGCTGAAAAGTATCTCGATGAGCTTCTCATTTGGCGAGAAATCGCTTATGGCTACTGCTTCTATCGCAGTGACTACCAATCTTTGACGACACTCCCGACTTGGGCTGTCGAGACCTTGCGCAAACACCAAATGGATCGTCGGGACCATCTGTACTCCTGGGAGAGACTCGCTCGCGGACAGACCGACGACCCCTTGTGGAACGCTTGCCAGCAGAGTTTGCTCAAGCATGGGGAGCTTCACAACAACGTTCGTATGACTTGGGGGAAAGCCCTTTTGCAGTGGACCGATTCACCCGAGCAAGCCCTCGCGTGGCTGATCGACCTGAATCATCGCTATGCGCTCGACGGTCGCGATCCTGCCTCTTATGGCGGCATTCTTTGGTGTTTAGGTCAGTTCGATCGCCCGTTTTATCCTGAGCAACAGGTGCTGGGCACCGTCCGACCGCGACCGACCTCGGAGCATCTTGGACGATTGGATCTGAAGAAGTATCAAACCAAAGTCAACCGGCCGATCGCAGGTCGGGCCTGCAAAATTGCTGTGGTCGGAGCGGGCCTCTCGGGAGTGCGTTGCGCCAGG
>CAILTZ010000181.1 GCA_903837255.1 uncultured Pirellula sp.
ATAATCCTTTTAGTTCTTTTCGCTCACCCAAAGCCGCCATGAACTTGTCGGTGACCTCTCCGAGCGCGGCGTAGTCACCTGTCTTGGTTTTGTCCAAGAGATTTACAGAAAAGCCACCCGCAGCACCGAAGCCAGGGACTGCCGGAGGCTCAAAGAATTCAAGGTTTACGTTCGAGATGGCTTGGCCGCGTTTCTCGAGCTCCTCGATGATTTCCTTGGATGTCAATTTGCGATCTGCCCAAGGTTTGAGATTGATAATGCACGTCCCTGCGTTGGAACCACGCCCCTCGGTCAAAACCTCGTAGCCAGCAAGTGCTGATACCGATGAGATCTCATCAAGTTCCTTGCAGATAGCTTGCAACTCACGGGCCTTGGAATTGGTGTACTCCAGGGTTGATCCCGGCGGTGTTTGGATAATCCCATAGATGATTCCTTGATCCTCAAGGGGGATGAACCCAGAGGGCAGGACGTTGTTGACCAAGTAGATGCCAACGGAGAATGCACCGATAATCAACGCGGTGATGAAGCGTTGTTTGACGACAAGCCCGAGGAATTTGGCGTAAGTCGCCGTTACAAATTCAACAGCCTCGTTAAATCCGTATAGGAAAATACCCAACGGTCCGCGCTTACGCTCTCGATTGGAAATGCCTTCGGAGATCACCGAGCGGAACCACAAGAATACTAGGACTGCAACGATTCCGTATAGAAACGGATGCATCGAGGTTTGCAAGGAAAACTCTTCGTGCAACCAGTGCGAAACGGTTGGATTTTGCAATAACCGAGACAGTCCCCATGCGGCTGCGGCAGCTGCAAGAGAGGTAAGAACCAAGCGGATCAAATCAGCGCTGGTTTCTGACAAACGCCCCAGCAGTGAATTGAATCCTCGAACAGTGCTTCGGATAGGCCCCCACTTCTCTTGATGCTCACCGTGGGGCTTGAGGATCATCGCACAAAGTACCGGCGTAAGAGTCAATGCGACGACGCCAGAGAGGACAATCGACATCGCCATGGTTAAACCGAATTGCCGGTAGAAAACACCGACCGGTCCGGTCATGAACGTTACGGGGATGAAAACAGCGGTCATCACCAACGTGATCGCGATGATCGCTCCGCTGATCTCTCGCACCACCTCCTTGGTGGCCGCGTAGGGTCCAAGGTGTTTCTCGTGCATCTTGGCATGCACTGCCTCTACCACAACAATCGCATCGTCGACCACCACACCGATCGCAAGAACCAGCGCAAAAAGGGTGATCAAATTGATCGACATCCCTGTCATCAGCATGAAGAAAAAGGTTCCGATCAGTGATACAGGAACTGCAAGGATAGGGATCAGGGTACTTCGAACGTCCCCTAGGAAAAGAAAAACCACTAGGGAGACCAAAATAAAGGCCTCGACTAATGTGTGTAGGACCTTTTCGATGGACGCTTCGAGGAATTTCGAGACGTCATAGCTAACCGCAAAATCCATCTTAGGCGGGAATGATTTCTTGAGCTCTTCGAGCTTCTGCTTGACCTTCTCGATCACCTCCGTGGCATTGGACCCTGGTGTCTGCTTAAGAACAATCGCTGCAGAGGGGTTACCATCGATGTCCGAGTAAAGGTCATAAAAGGAGGAGCCCAAGCTAACACTAGCGACATCCCGCAACTTGACGTTTTCCCCCTTGGGGTTTGCTTTAACAATGATGTTTTCGTATTGCTCGGTGGTGTTGTAACGACCGACCCAAGTCAAAACGTATTCGATGGACTGCGAAGTTTGTCCGGTCGCTTGCCCAAGCCGGCCTGGTGAACCGATCATGCTCTGCTCGGCGATCGCCTTCATGACATCTTCGGAGGAGATGCTGTATGCTCGTAGCCGGTCAAGATTCAGTTCGACTCTCATGGCATAAGCGCGATTACCTAGAATGCTCGCGCGTCCGACTCCCGGGATCCGCTTGATTTCCGGCAATAGCTCGACCGAAGCGTAATTGAAGAGAAAGTTCTGATCGACCCCCTCGTCGGTGCTGAAAACATTGACATACATAAGCATGCTGGCCATGTTCTGCATGATAATGACGCCTTCGCGATCCACGATCGGCGGCAGATTGTTTTTGACAGCTTGGATCCGGTTCGTGACGTTCAACACCGCGACGTTCGGATCGGTTCCAGGCTCAAAAACAATTTGGATGGTCCCCTCTCCTGCGCTGGTTGCACCGCCGATCATGTAACGCATGTCCTGGACACCGTTGATCGCCTGTTCGAGAATCACCATCACCGAATCGACCAGCACATTGGCGCTAGCACCGGGATACGAAACCGATACGACCACACTCGGAGGAGCAACCGAGGGAAACTGGGACATCGGAAGCGAACTGATCGCAAGACCACCCAAGAAAAGGATGATCAGCGAGATCACGATCGCCAAAACTGGCCTGTGGAGAAATTTTTCAAACATCCGATTCCGACTCCCTACTCTGCTCGGTTCTTAAGGTTTCCGAGCACCGATTCAGGGTCTCTGAACTCGAATTCGATTTTGTCTCCATCGCGAACTTGCCTTACCCCCTCGAGCACAATCTTTTGTCCTGCGGTCAATCCGCGGGCAATGACGAAAATATCATCCTGCTCGTTTTGAATCAAAACCTCCTGCTGCCTAACTAAACCGTCGTCCTCAACGACAAACACATAACGCTTCGCGAGAACTTCGAAGGTAGCACGCTGAGGAATCACAATCGCCCCAGGGAGATTCTGGTGAACCAGCACATTGCCCGTCTGTCCGTGACGAAGCAGGCTATCTGGATTTGGGAAGTCCGATCGAAATGCAATGTTCCCAGTTTCGTTATTGAAGTCTGCTTCAATGAGCACCGATCTTGCCCTGTGGGGAAATTTTCGGTGGTCAGCAAGCACCAGCTCGACATCCATTTCATTCTTGCTTGCATTGACGTTGGCTTGATATTGCAAGTACCTAGCCTCTGGGACGTTGAAATAAACCCACATCTTGCTGTTGTCCGAAAGCGTAGAGAGCACGTCCCCCTCAGAGACCAGACTCCCCTGCTGTTGCTGCTGGCGATCGACAATGCCATCAAAGGGTGCTCGGACGTCGGTGAAATTGAGTTCCGCTTGAGCCAACTGCACGCGAGCCTGGGCTTTGGCCAATTTGGCCTTAGCCAAAGCAACATCCTGCTTGGATGTAACCTTCTGGTCAAAGAGCCTTTCGGCGTTGTTTAGCTCGATCTGAGCAAGCTGCTCCTCAGCGATGTCAGCATTCAGGCGAGCCTCGAAGAGCGATGGGTTAATGCGAAACAGCGAATCCCCCTTCTGAACACGCTGACCTTCCTTGACGGATATCTCCTCCAAATAGCCGGTCTGCAAGGCCCTTAGTTCGATATGTCGACTCGAGTGGATTTGGCAAACATACGCCTGCGTAATGCTCACATCCTGAAGCACTGCCGCGGTAACGAACACTTTGTGGCTATGGTGCCCAGCATGGGCGTCGTGCTCGCCATGCGCCTTTGCTTTCGATGGTTCAATGAGCATCCGAGCTTGATCGATCGCATCGCAACCCGCAAGAAGTACGCAGGCCGATAAAACACCCGAAGACACTAGGTTTGAAATCTTGACTTTCCTCATTTTTCGATTCTGGTTCGCGTTAGGTCCGGTCGAACGACTCCCCGGGGGCAAGAGCCGAAGGTTACTTGAACTGCACGAGTATAGACAGCAAATTGCGAACCAATAAGCTCGCCAATCGATACAATCCTTAAAACCTGTATTCTTTTTCGACACGGCACAGGCCCCATAAAACAAATAATTGCCAGAATCCAAAGATTGCTTTTTCTTCATGACGTTTCAGCGAACTACTGGTGCGATTTCCGCAGAAAACGTGCAATTTATTGCACATCTCTGAGATTGCTTTGCCTTTGGGCGGCCGGAAACGTGACACGAAACACAAACCTGCCACGTCATCCCGAGGGAGGGTAAGGGGGAGGACCCATCGGCTCAGTGGATTCCGTATCGGCTCATCTTGTAGTGGAGCGTGCGAACACTTACCCCTAGCACTTTTGCGGTGTTTTCCCTGTGAAGCCCACAGGCATCCAAAGCGGTACGAATCACTACTCTCTCACACTCCTCGACAGCTTGGGCCAACGTGACAGGGACGGAAGATACCGGTTTTATTCCCGATCGTAGAGCACTTGCTAGATCACAGGGTAGATCGTTGGGTAGATCATCGTGGCCGGACCGCTGAGCAGGGATCTCGGCGGAATTGACGTTCAACCGGTGCCTCAAGAAAACGTTCTCTGCCCTGACTTGGTATTGCTCTTTGGCTTTGCTTACCTGCTGGCGAACCAAGTCTAAATACAACGGTTCGAGGATAAAATCAATCGCCCCTGCGCGCATGGCTTCCACGGCCGTTTCAACCGTTCCATGTGCAGCAATAACAATCACTGCCGTCAAAGGCCTTGCGCGAAG
>CAILTZ010000182.1 GCA_903837255.1 uncultured Pirellula sp.
ATCGGATGCAATCGCCCCCGACAAACAACCTGGGCAATCCGATGATCCTGGTTCGGAGTCATGAACTCCGACTCCAGACCCATCTGCCGGACCAACTCCCAAGCGTCCGGGACCAGCGTCGCAAAATTGTCCGCCCCGCATTCAATCAGATAGGTATGCCCCAAACAGGGTTCATCGAGCGTATCGATCAACCCACCGATGCGGTCCTGACTCTCGAAGACATGGACCTCATGCCCAGCTTGCAATAGATACCAAGCGGCCGCAAGACCACTGATGCCCGAACCAACCACCGCGATTCGATTCATTCACAAGTCGCCCACGTTGTTTTGCACATAAGAGTGTCGCTGGTGGGAGTCGAACCCACACGACCCTATCACGGGTCCTTGGATTTTAAGTCCAATGCGTCTGCCATTTCGCCACAGCGACAAGCAACATTCCGACGAATTCGCCTAAGTTTAGCGAATAAAGCTTGCACTGGGAAACGCAAAACCAACCTTCCACACAACCAGCTTTGCAATGCCATGCGAGATTCGACTCGAACTGTTTTGGCTTGGTTTTCGTTGATTTTTCGCTATACTGACCCGGGTTGTGAAGATCCAGAGAGCTGCCACAGTTCCTAAAAAAGAACCCGCCCGATCAACATTCACTGGATCCCAAACAACTGGCCGATACTGGTTCTAGCAACTTGCTGCGAAGCGATGCTGCGGTCCGGCCACCCTCCTTGCCCCCCAAAAAAACCTTCCATGAGTCCTGCTACTTTGACCGCTCGGATGATCCAAGCCTGGCCGATCCCCTCCAGCCTATGCTTGCTCGGTCTGTGCCTGTTCTCCAAAGCTTCAGCCCAGGACCCGAAGCTCGATTTTTTCGAGTCCAAGATCCGACCGGTCCTGGTCGAGCGATGCTATGAATGCCACAGCGGACAGACCAAACCCGGAGAACTCGGTGGCAAACTGCGATTGGACTCCGCACCCGCTGCAGCCCGTGGCGGCACACTTGGACCCGCTCTCCTGGCCGGTAAGGCCGCCGAAAGCCTACTGATCAAAGCAATCGAGTACAACGATACAAGCTTTCAAATGCCCCCCGACGGCAAACTGTCGGATCAGCAGATCGCCGACTTCAAACAATGGATCGCCGACGGTGCGATCGACCCCCGACAAGACGACTCGCCTGCGGGTTCCGAACCCGTCATAAGCATCGCTCAAAAAGCCGCTTCGCATTGGGCTTATCAACCCCTGCAAGCTCCCGCAGAAGTCCCACCAGTGGGTGATTTGGGAACTGACTCCGATCGCATCGATCGATCCATCGCTCAGAAGCTCGCTGCCAAAGGATTGAGCTTCTCGCCCGAAGCCGACCGCAGAACGCTCGCTCGCCGCCTCTACAACGATCTGCTCGGATTACCCCCGACCCTTTCAGAGATCGAGCAAGCCTTAAAGAACCCCTCAGAAAACTGGTACACCGAATTGGTCGACTCCCTTTTGCAGTCCCCCCACTTCGGAGAACGCATGGCTCGGCGCTGGATGGATGTGGCTCGCTACGCCGACAACAAAGGGTATGTCTTCCAAGAAGACCGCGAATACCCGCACGCCTTCAAGTACCGCGATTGGCTGATCCGTTCCTTCAACGCAGACCTTCCTTACAACGAATTTCTACGCTTCCAGTTGATCGCCGATCGGCTCGATCCAGAGAACCAAAAGGGACAGCTCGATGCGATGGGCATGCTGACCCTCGGTCGCCGCTTCCTGAACAATGTTCACGATATTGCTGACGATCGAATCGACCTGATCACGCGTGGACTCATGGGTGTCACGGCCGCCTGCGCGCGCTGCCACGATCACAAATTCGATCCGGTCAGTGCGGCGGACTATTACTCGCTCCACGGTGCAATGCTCGGTAGCTCCGAGCCCGGAGGTGACCCTTCTGCGATGCGATTGGTCGATAAACCCGACCAACCTCCTACCAAGATTCTCCTGCGTGGAAATCCAGGCAACCCCGGCCCAGAGGTTCCACGTCGATTCTTCGGGTTCCTTGCAAGCCACGTTCCGGTCGAAATGAAAACCGGCAGCGGACGGCTTGAGTTGGCCGAAGCGATCGTCGATCCAAAGAATCCATTGACCGCCCGCGTGTATGTCAATCGTCTCTGGGGTTGGATCTTCGGTGTCCCGCTAGTCGATACGCCCAGCGATTTTGGAATCCGATGCGGTCCACCGGTGCAACAGTTTGTTCTGGATTCCCTGGCTTGGGATTTCATGCAACAAGGCTGGTCGACCAAACAACTTCTACGACGCATGGTCCTGAGTCGAGCTTACAAACAGCAGAGCTATCACCGCGACGATGCATTCGCGATCGATCCAGAAAACCTACTCCTTTGGAGGGCTCAGCGCAAACGCATGGATTTCGAGTCCCTGCGAGACGCTCTGCTCCTGGCCACCGGGCAACTCGATCCAGCCGTCGGTGGACCCAGCGTCAAAATCACCGATGCTCCGTTCCCAAAACGACGAACCGTCTACGCCTACATCGACCGACAGAACCTCCCGCAACTCTTCCGTACGTTCGACCTTGCAAGCCCCGACGCTCACGCCCCGACCCGATCGCAAACAACCGTCCCGCAGCAAGGCCTAGTCCTGATGAATAGCGACATGGTCCTCTCGATGCTCGGCACCATCGGACAGCAAACGGCCCGGCTGGGTACCGACGCAGGTATCGATGCACTCTTTGAGCGAGTGCTCGCACGATCCCCCAGCCCTCAGGAAAAGCAATGGATGCTCGAAGTCCTACAAGCCTCCGGGGATTCAGCACCGGATCTGCCCGAGAGCCGCTGGTCCTATGGAACCGCAAACTTTAACCCGGAAACCGGATCGGTCGAGAACTTTCATGATCTTCCCCGTTTTCACCAAAATCACTGGCAAGGCAACAACGACAATCTGCCCGACCCACAACTTGATTGGGCACTTCTAAGCGCAACGGGTGGACATCCCGGCGGACGTCTTGATCAGTCCGTAGTCAGACGCTGGATAGCAAAAGAATCCGCCGACTTGAGAGTTCGAGGATTGGTGAACCATCCAGCCGAACAAGGAAACGGAGTCCGCGCAAGCATCATCGTGCGGGGCAAGGAGAAAGTCGGACAATGGACCGTGCTTCACAGTAGTTCTCCTACCCATGTCGACAACATCCACGTCGAGCCCGGTGATACGATCGACTTCGTCACCGATAGCAACTCGGACGCCAACTCCGATACCTTTGAATGGAAGGTTCGTATCACTTCGCCGGATGAATTGAAATCTAAAGCAAACAGCCAGCGGGATTTTCGAGGCGAACGAGTCCTGCCACTGGATGTTTGGCAACAAGCCGCCCAGGCATTGCTCTTGACCAATGAATTCTGCTTCATCGACTGAGCCCCCAATACACCAAAGACCACTACACCAGATAAAAGACAACCATCATGCGTGATGATCAGATGAATTCGGGATTTGCACCTTGGTCGCGCCGCGAGATGCTCCAACGCAGCGGATTTGGTCTGGGTGCGATCGCCCTCAATGGCTTGATGCAGCAGTTGGCAGCTAGCGAAAATTCGCCCAATCCGCTCTTGCCCAAAGCCCCCCATTTTCCAGCCAAAGCCAAGCACCTGATCCATATCTTCGCCAACGGTGGGCCTTCCCATATCGATACCTGGGACCCCAAACCCAAGATCGCCGAGTACGAAGGAAAAGAACTCCCAGGAGAGACCCCTCGAACCGAGCGCAAAACGGGGAATCTCTATCCATCGATCTTCAAATTCAAACAACACGGGCAATCAGGTCTGTGGGCCAGCGAGCTTTTTGAAAAGACTGCAAGCGCCCATGCTGACAAACTCTGCGTCGTCCGCTCGATGCACGCCGACGTTCCCAACCACGAGCCATCGCTGCTGCTGATGAATTGCGGCGAGCCTCGCCTTGTGCGTCCAAGTTTTGGTTCCTGGCTAACTTATGGACTGGGCACCGACAACCAAAACCTCCCTGCATTCATCGCCATGTGTCCGGGTGGGTACCCCATCCAAGAGTCTCAGAACTGGCAAGCCGGCTTTCTGCCGGGGATCTATCAGGGCACCTACATCGACACCAAGCATGAGAGCGTCGAGAAACTGGTGGAAAACGTCGTCAATCGCAAGCTTTCTCGGCCCGCACAGCGCCGCGAACTGGACATCATCCAGCGCATGAATGCCGAGCATATCCAGTCGCGGACCAACGATCCGATGCTCGAGGCGCGGATCCAATCGATGGAACTAGCCTACCGCATGCAAGAAGAAGCGATGGATGTATTCGACGTTTCCAAAGAGCCCAAGCACATCCTCGACATGTATGGACCTGGAGTCCAGGGCCGCCAAATGCTCATCGCCAGAAAACTCATTCAGCGCGGGGTGCGAGTCGTGCAACTGTGGCATGGCCAAGGCCAACCGTGGGACAATCACGACAAGATTTTTGAAGGACACAAGAAACTCGCTGGCGAGTCCGATCAAGCGATCGCAGCACTGCTGACCGACCTTGAGCAACACGGACTGCTCGATGAGACCTTGGTGCTCTGGGGTGGCGAGTTTGGGCGAACCCCAACAGTCGAACTTCCTCAAAAGGGCGCCAATGAGGGGACCATCAGTGGTCGAGATCATAACCACTGGGGTTTTACCGTTTGGCTAGCCGGTGGTGGGGTGAAAGGGGGCCAAGCCTATGGAGCGACCGACGAGTTCGGCTTCAAGTCGGTCGAGAATCGGGTGCATGTGCATGACCTGCATGCGACGATGCTTCAGCTCATGGGGTTTGATCACACCAAGCTAACCTACCGCTATGCAGGCAGGGACTTTAGGCTCACCGATGTCCACGGTCGGGTCATCCCCGACTGGATCGCCTGAGTTCCCTAAGCACATTTATCTTTGGTTTACTTGTCTTTGCTTGGGCGGAACTTGTTGACCCAAGAGAGAAACGGGATCACGTAGCGGGTCTGCACCCAGACCTTGCCCTGGCCTGAAAATCGGCACACCAAGCCTTCGCCACTGAAAAACAATCGCTTGATCCCGCCCCCGCGAAGTCCCGGCAGCACCGTCACGCTGTACTGAAGCGTATCTTCAAAGGCCACGATGTAACCGGTATCGACGATGTAATCCCCGGTGACATCGATCTCAAGAATCGCGCCATAGGAGTTGAAGAAGACATCCCCAGTGCCAGTCGCTTTGAGAAGCACCAAGCCTTCGCCGCTAAAGAAACCTTTGGCCCCCTGCCACTTGCCGCTGATCTCAACCCCCTCGCTGTTGGCCATGTAGGCACCGCGTTGCAGGTACAGCGAACCACCCGTCAGTTGGTAATGCTGGGTATCGCCAAGATGCCCAGGAGCAAACAAAACCTCACCCGGACCATTCTCGGCGGTAAAGGTATTGACGATCATGCTTTCGCCACCCATGAGTCGTCCGAGCGACTTCAGGGCCCCTCCCTTGA
>CAILTZ010000183.1 GCA_903837255.1 uncultured Pirellula sp.
ACGACGCTAAGCCGGTGGCTAAGGAGGGGGCTAAGGATGGGGCTAAGCCCCCCACTACCAAGCCAAGCCAAGCCAAGCCAAGCCAAGCCCAACCACACCAAGCCGCCCATGGCTGGTTTGGTTGTTCGGTCGTTGCTGGGGAATGTTCATGTGAGTCGAAGGCGGAGAAAGCCGTTGAAATCGCGAACAAGCTCGTGCGTTTATCCGATCGAAAGCGGTTAAAATACGATCGCGAATTATTTTGGCGATACTCGTGGATTGCGGCAAACTGCGACCCTGGCGGCTTTCTGGATGCATGTGATCGGATCCTCGAACATTCGGTCGACAAACCAGCGAGCTACCTCGCAACGATTGTCCGCAAGATGCTGGAATTCCATGGCGTCCTTTTCAATCACTTGACGTTGGAGCTATGTCCACCGATACCTCCACCCACCAACGCACAACGCAACGTCCGCCTCGATCCAGCGACCTCCGCCTGTTGAATCTCAAGCAGCTTGCATTGCTGCTTGGCGTTTCCGATCGCACCATACGCCGATGGAAGCATCGGAAGTTGCTACCAAAGCCATTGATCGAAAACTACTGGTCGATTCCTCAGATCGAGGAATGGCAAAAAGCGGCCAAAATAGGCCAGTAACGGCCAACTGTGTCTATCGCTGTGGTTTTGAGTGGCAAGTGTGCTAGCCTTCGGTTTTGCGACTCGCGCGAATGTAGCAATCCGGAGGATTTCGAATGCGGTTCAAGTTAATCCAGACGATAGCGGCGGGACACTTCGAGCGTCATGGGAACGATCGTGCTGCGTTCGAGAATGCAGTTCGGAATGATCCTCGGATCGTTCGACTATCGCCCGAGCTGATTTTCTTGGCGATCCGGTTGGCGATGATTCTGTTTACCATCTGGCAGCAGAACAAAGCCAACGCACCGACAGCTCTTGTTGGTCAATCTTTCGATAGCGTCCCTGAGGAACTAGCAGACGAATTTGCAGCTCTGGACCAACTGGACGACTCCGATAGTGACGACCAGAGCATCGAAGGGGGTCAAGTTCACAACTCGCCCGAGCACAATTCAATCGAGGAAGCATCGGAGTAAACATGCTCACAACAATCGGATCAGTCGTTGGCGTAGTGGTGATGGTACTTGGGATGCTTTGGGCAGGGGTGACTTGGGTCGGCTCTAAACTTGGCGTCCAGCAATCACAGATCGAGCAGCTTTTCAAGCAAGTGATCGATCAAGTATCGCCAAAGGACTTGGTTATTTCCAAAGGTCAACCCGAGACGGCCAGTTCACGCATCGACGCGTTGCAATGCGCTGACACACTGATGCGATACTTTGAGTCAGTGAAGTCGGACGCTGGCCAGAACGCGATGCAGGCAGTCGTAACCGCGATTTTTTCCCAACAAAAATGAAGTCACTTGGACCTGTCTTTTTGATCGTCGTTGGCTTTCTTCTGGTCTTGGCCGGACCAGCCATCGACCGATTGTTGCCGCAGCCTGAGCATCCCGACTCCTGGGTGATCGTCGTCGAGCAAACCGAGGATCGCTCCCCGGTGGTAGCTCGATTGCAGTCTGATACAAACTGGTGGGAAAACCTTGAATCGAGACGGTTGCATTGGCGATTCTATGATGCCGATTCGCCCGATGCCGAGCAGTACGCAGAGCGTGTTAAGGAGAGTGGCACGCCTGCATTGCTGATCGTAGCCACGGATGGCACCGTCCTCGACTCGAGGCCCTTGCCGGCCACAATCGACGGCTTGGACCAAATCGTTACCTCTGTCACCGGAATGTAGGGAACATCGCGATGGATCGCATTCAAACGCCGGCGGGCGAATTCTATCTGGGATTGCAGATGCCAATCGAGCGACCCATGGGATTCCCAGCATTTGCCGAATCTGGACTGCTTTACAGTCGCAAGGAAATCCAAGACGTTCTGACCGATCATCGTCGAGTCGCAGCTAGGCAAGTGTACAACGGTCCGGAATGGATCAAGAATCAGCGTCGTAGATCGTCATGTAACGGTTTTGCCGGTGCAAAAGCGCTCGAACGTGCCAGAGTCAAGCGAGGAGAAAAGCACATTGCTTTAAGCGGTGAAGGCCTTTACGCCCAAATCAATCGCAATCTTGACCAAGGCAGTTTGCTCGAAGATGGCATGAAGAAGATGCA
>CAILTZ010000184.1 GCA_903837255.1 uncultured Pirellula sp.
ATCCCAATGCGCCCAGCGACAACACGAATGTTGCTCCTGTTGCCAACAATGATTCGGCAACCTTGGCCGTAGGCGCAACGACGCAGATCAATGTCTTATCGAACGACACCGACAGCACCGGAGCGATCGATCCAAAAACAGTGACCATCGTTACCCAACCGATCTCTGGAACCGCCAGCGTCAACGCAACCACCGGCGTGATCACTTATACGCACAACGGTGGGGCGGCTCGCACCGACTCGTTAACTTATACGGTCAAAGACGATAAAGGACTTACCTCGAACGTTGCAACCGTATCGATCGCGATCACGGCAACCCCCACTCCTCCAACATCCGTAGCGGATAGTTTTTCCGTGATCAAGGGGGCTTCGGCAAGCATCAATCTGGCCAACAACGATACAGCAGGTACGGCTGCAATCAACCGCAACTCGATCGTCATCAGTACCCAACCAACCAACGGCTCAGTGACCGTTGGAACCGATGGCAACGTGACTTATCAGCATAACAGTTCAAACACCACGACGGATAGCTTCGCTTACACGATCAAAGACATCAACGGCCTGACCTCGGCCCCGGCAAGCGTCGCGGTAACGGTCACGTCAACCCCGACTCCTCCGACGGCCGTTGCCGACGCGGCTTCGCTGGCCAACAACGCTTCGGCAAGCATCAATTTGGCCAACAACGATACGGCTGGAACGGCTGCGATCAACCGCAACTCGATCGTCATCAGTACCCAGCCAACCAACGGCACTGTAACGGTCGGTACCGATGGCAACGTGACCTACAAACACAATGGCACAAACACCACGACGGATAGTTTTGCTTACACGATCAAAGACATCAACGGCCTGACCTCTGCCGCTGCAAGCGTCTCGGTAACGGTCGCACCGGCCAACAACCAAGCCCCCGTCGCGGTCAACGATACAGCCACTGTCCTTGAAGGAAGTAGCACCAATATCTCGATCCTTGTTAACGACACAGCTCCAACCGGCGGATTCGATAACGCATCGATCGTCTTTACCGTTTTGCCTACCCAAGGGACGATCGTCAAGAATGCCAATGGGACAGTAGCTTACACCCACAGCGGCAACGAATCGACCAGCGATGTGTTCCGCTACACGGTCAAGGGCACCAATGGCGTGGTCTCCAACGAGGCGACCGTATCGATAACGATCACTCCGGTCAACGACGCACCCGTAGCTACCAATGACACAGCGAGTGTCGTCGAAGGTGGCTCGGTAAACATCAATGTCTTGGGCAATGACTCCGACATCGAAGGTGGAATCGATCCAGCTTCAGTCACTATCATCCTTCAACCGGCCAACGGAACCGTCGGGGTCAACACGCAAACCGGCGTGATCAACTATGTTCATAATGGTGGAATATCCACCAGCGACAGCTTCACGTATACCTTGAAAGACATCCAGGGTGTGGTTTCGAATGTCGCCACAGTTTCGATCACGGTTCTGAAAAAACCGATCGCCAACAACGACACACTGACCCTCCAGCGGGGCGGCCAAGGAACCGTCGATGTGATCGCCAATGACACGGCGCAAAGCGGAACCGTGACGCCTTCGAGTGTCACGATCACCAACCAACCGGCCAATGGCACGGCAACGGTGCTAGGGAACGGCCAAGTTCGCTACCAGCACAGCGGCACAGCCACCACGACCGACTCATTGTCTTATACAATCACCGACTCGAATGGAAATGTTTCTCTGCCTGGGACCGTGAGCATCACGATCAATCCGGTCAACCAGCCACCTCAGACAGCACCTGACACGGCCACGGTCAACGAAGGTGAATCGGTGGATATTCCGGTTTTGACGAATGATACGATCGCGTTCGATGGACTCGACCCAGCAAGCGTAACGATCGTAACTGCACCTACAAACGGGACGGCAATCGCTTTGAGCTCTGGGGTGATCCGATACTCCCATAGCGGATCGGAGACCACGAGCGACTCTCTTGAGTACACCGTTCGGGGCAACAACGGCTTGGTATCCTCAGCAACTCGCGTCGATATTTCTATCACTCCGGTCAACGACGGTCCCAACGCAGTCAACGACCAAGCGACGGTGCAAGAGGGAGGACTGGTGAACATTCCGGTGCTCGCCAATGACACCGACCCTGACAATGCGATCGACACAGCGTCGGTGGTGATCGTCAATACACCCACGCACGGGACGGCGGTTTTGGGGGTCGGAGGCGTCGTTGCCTACACCCACAATGGGTCGGAAACGACAAACGATAGCTTCACCTATCGGGTCAGCGATGTCGCGGGAAAGGCATCGAATTTGGCGACCGTCTCGATCTCGGTCGTGCCGGTAAACGATCCGCCTGTGGCAGTCAACGACGAGGCAGCGATCTCCTCGAATGTCGCCGCGATTGTCGATTTGGCGAAGAATGATTTGGATCCCGACGACGGTTTGGATCTAGCGAGCATCGAGATAGGTACACAGCCAGCGCACGGGACTCTCACTCTCCAGAGCGATGGCAAGGTGACTTATATACACGACGGCTCGGAGGCTACTGCCGACACGTTCACCTATCGAATCCGAGACAAAGCCGGCCAACTGTCCAATACAGCTACCGTTTCGCTATCGATCACGTTGGTCAATCAGCCTCCGATTGCACAGCCCGACAGTGCGACAATCGCCGCTCCAGGAGGGCAAGTCGAGATCGATGTAGCAGCCAACGATAGCGACCCGGATGGCGGGTTGAATCTTGGCTCAGTGGTGATCATCAGCCCGCCAACGCATGGGACCGCCGTCGTGCTAGGTAGTGGATCGATCCGATACACCCACAATGGCTCCAATGCTACATCGGATAGCTTCACGTACAAGATCCGGGACTTCGCTGGCGAATTATCCAATGCAGCAACTGTCACGATCACGGTAGTTCCTATCGGCTAAGTTCCGTCTGATGGGTCCGATCCGTCCGATCTAATCGTCTGCCTTGACGCAGCGGAAGCCTAGATGGTTGCTGGCCGTGCGAACCTCGCCCTTACCTCGCGTGCCGACCATGTAGCGGGTGCAGTAGCGTTCGCTACACAAGAACGATCCACCCCGGTGAACTCGCTTCTTCTGATCCGGTTCCACAGGATCGAGACTGTCAGCTGGCCCCTGTGGATTGCGAGTTACCTTACCACTGGAATTCAACCGGGCGTAGTAATCGTGGCGGTACCAATCGCTGACCCACTCCCAAACGTTGCCACCCATGTCGTACAAACCAAATGGGTTGGCCGCATACTGCCGCGTCGGTGCAATCCCTGCAAAACCATCCTGGGCGGTATCCCCATCCTCGACCGGAAATCGACCTTGGTAAATGTTGGCTTGGTACTTTTCGTCGATCTTGATCTGGCTACCCCAAGAATATAGCTCGCCGGCGTTGCCTCCTCGGGCCGCAAACTCCCATTCGGCTTCCGTCGGCAGACGCTTGCCTGCCCACTTTGCATAAGCCTCGGCATCTTCGAAAGCGACATGGGTGACCGGATAGTCGTCTTTGCCTTCGATGCTACTGTCTGAACCGGAAGGATGCCGCCAATCGGCGCCACGGACATAGCTCCACCATTGGAGATAGTTGTCGAACTCGACCGGACCGGGGGTCGGTTTGAAGACCGTCGATCCAGCGACGAGGTTTTCTTCAGGTGCCGTCGGGAACTCTTCCTTCGTCGGCTTGATTTCCGCTACGGTCACATAACCGGTTGCTTCGACAAACTCGCGAAACTGCGCATTGGTGACTTCGGTTTCATCCATCCAAAAACCATCGACATAAACCCGATGGATCGGGACCGCGTCGCTGGTCACTCCGGGCAGTCCACATAGCGATTCGCCTCGGTAGTCGCTCCCCATCGAAAACTCACCACCAGGTATCCAAACCATCCCCTTGGGCCGCTCTCCCTTGGGTTTGTTCGAATTGACAATCGTTGAGGCATAGCCAGCAGGAAGCTGGTCAGATTTGGTTGCTGATTTGTTATCGCTCGAGGGTTGGGTGTTGGGACCAAGATAGCTCAGCGCGCCCACTCCTCCACCAACACAGATACCCACGAGCACCCAAGGTAGCCAGGACGGACGGCTCGATGACAGTTCCTCGGGAGATTGTTTGCGAGATGACTTTTTCATCGGTACAAATTCATCGATTCGGTGTTCTTCGTGAATGGACTTCAAGCGGAGCGTGCGATGGAAATCTCAGTTAGTTTAGCGTTCTTTAAGTGCTCTGACGCTACGCATGGCACGATTCAAAAAGTCCTGCTTGCTTTCCTTAGGCTCCAAAAAGATAGGAGCACCAATCGAGATCGAACTCAACAATGGAACCGGAACGAATTCTCCTCGAGGAAGAATCCGATTCATGTTATCCATGTACACCGGGACGAGCTCCAGATCAGGTCTCTTTTTCGCAAGGTAGTACAGACCGCTTTTGAATTCACCCATCTCGCCATCCACAGCTCGGCTGCCTTCCGGGAACACAATCAGAGAATACGTGCTGCC
>CAILTZ010000185.1 GCA_903837255.1 uncultured Pirellula sp.
AGTCACCCAACGACCGCCCTGTCTTTGCCACCATCGGACTTAGAAACCAAGGCTGGGCGATTACGAGCAAGTCGTTTAAGTTCGCTAACGTTGCAGCACTGGCTGATGTCGACTCTAAAGTCCTCGAAGAAAACGTCGGCAAAGTGGAAAAGGCCCAGGGCAAAAAGCCGGACGCTTACAAGGACTACCGAAAAATTCTTGATCGCAAAGACATCGACGCTGTGATGATCGCTACGCCAGATCACTGGCATACCAAGATCTGCATCGAAGCGATGCGAGCTGGCAAAGATGTCTACTGCGAGAAACCTCTCACACTGACGATCGATGAAGGTAAGATGATCGAAAAGGTGGTCAAGGAAACCGGGCGTGTGTTCCAAGTCGGAACGATGCAACGCTCTGAGTTCAACAACCAATTCCTAACTGCCGTGGCACTGGTCAAGCACGGGCGGATCGGCAAGATCAAAAAGGTCACTTGCGGAATCGATGCCATGGAAGCCTCGCCAATGATTCCCGAAGCCCCGGTGCCCGAAGGACTCGATTACGATTTCTGGCTCGGGCCAGCTCCCAAGGTTCCCTATCGTGCCCTGCCCGAAATGCGCAAAGGCTACGGCGGCGGAGTTCCTCTCTATAGCAACGGCCACTACTCGTTCCGCAACTGGCACGAATACTCCGGTGGCAAACTCACCGACTGGGGTGCTCACCACGTCGATATCGCTTGCTGGGCGATCGGAGCAAGCCAGACCGGTCCGAGCAAAGTCACTCCGGTGAGTTTCAAGTTGCCTGTCGAGTACAAGGACGGGCATCCTCTGGTCTCGGACAGCTACAACGCTGCGACAAACTTCGAAATCCACGCAGCCATGCCCAACGATGTGCTGATGGTCATCACCAGCGAAGGCGACAACGGGATCTTGTTCGAGGGGACCGAAGGCCGATTCTTTGTCAATCGGGGCAAGATCACGGGCAAGCCGGTTGAAGAGCTCAAGGACAAGCCGCTGCCCGAGGGTGCGATCGAAGAGATCTACGGTGGTAAGGTCAGCGAGAACCACACCGAGAACTTCACCGCCGCGATGAAGAGTCGCAAGCAGCCGATCTCAGACGTTTGGACTCACAATCGAATGTTGGAGATCTGCCACCTTTCGAACATCGCCATGCGACTCGGTCGCGCTGTGGCATGGGATGCCGAGAAACGAGTCATCGTCGGTGACGACCAAGCCAATTCGTTCCTGAGCCGCGAGAGCCGCAAAGGTTACGAAATCCAGGCCTAAAGTGTGCATGGGGGCCCCGAGCGCTTCAAACGCCATCGGGCCGCTGGAGCGAGAGCCGAAAGGTGCTCCCAACCCCCAATTCACTCTGAACTCCAATGATCCCACCAATCGCGGTCGTCAAATGCTTGACGATCGCAAGCCCCAGACCAGTTCCTCCGTAGTCTCTGGATCTGGCTTTATCCACGGTATAAAAACGCTCGAAAATCCGATCGATATCCGACGCTGGAATACCGATCCCTTGATCGATCACCAAAAGATCGATCCGATCGTTTTTGGCCTGCACTTTTAAGGTCACTTTTCCACCTTGCTTGGAATACCGGATCGCGTTGCTGACCAGATTGCCCAGGATCGTTCGCAGCGCATCGAACTCCGCTAGTACCATCGGATCTTCGATCTCCGCGTTCGAATCGATTTGATTGTCGATCGTGATTTGGTTCGATTCGGCAACAGTGCGATGATCGTTGACCACTGACCTGACGATATCGGCAAGATGAATCGGGCTGAGGGAGAGCTTCTCAGGCATCGCCTGTATACGGTTCAATTGCATCAGCCCACGAATAAGCTGATCGAGCCTGTTGGCCTGCTCGCCGATACTCGTAACGAATCGGTACCGGGCGTCGGGGTCGTCCAAAGCACCCATGAGCAACGTTTCGGAATAGGCTTTGATAGCTGACAGCGGTGTCTTGAGCTCGTGCGACACATTCGCGGTGAAGTCTTTGCGGTAACTTTCAAGCTGCTTGACCCGCGTCTCATCACTGATGACCAATAGCACTGAGGCTGTCGGTCCTGCAAGAGCCTCTGCCGAAAACGATCGGGATCGCACTGGACCCGTTCCCATCGCGGACGGCTTGCTCTCTGAGGTGATGCAATAGGCTCGAATACGAAGCGATACGGCTTGGTCCGACGCATCCGTCGAATCCAGCTCGCAGTCCAAAGGTGCTTTGCGCGATTGCACGTCTTGAACCAATTGCAGCAGCTTGGGTTGACGGATTAACTCGACCAACGGGATATTGTCATGGATCCTGGTCCCTAAATTCAGCAACTGCACCGCTGCTCGGTTTGCAAACAAAAGCCTAAGCTCAGAGGAGAATGCCAGAATCCCTTCTGGCATCGCGGATAATATTGCATCCGAGGTCTCTGATCCGCTCCAGGTGGTGAATGCATTTTGATGTAGCTGATCGCAAAGCGCGATCAGCTCGCGTCCCACCGGATCTGTATGGAGTACCTGTGGAAACATCCCGAGAAACTCGTTCCTAGGTACCGGACGCTTCACGCGAACTCGGATCGACTCAAGCGTATCACGAAGCATCTTCGTCGATCGATCGGTTTGCCAAAAGACGGATGACAATCCCGCTCCACCTGCAAGCCCCAGCATTCCAAGCGCAATCGCTCGCAACATCCAGGGCATATCGGGTTTCTTCTGCCGACGCGAATAAAGCATCCATTCGGTAGGCGAACTGGCCTCAGGCACTTTGATCGGTTGCCGCACACTGATGCGATAGTATCCATCCGGTTCGGGGACCCATTGCGTCGGAGCCAACACCAGCGACTGCCTAGCCAGGTCGCTCAAGGATGAGTCTGCAAGTATCTCGACCTCGCCCCAGTTCATTCTTCGCAACCCCTGGACGAATTGCAACCACTGCTGGCGATCCAAACTGCTGGCGAGTGTACGCGAAAGAAGATTGGCTTCTTGGGTCACCTCCGAGTCCTGCTGGGCAAACCATCGGCGGTTCTGGGCATCGTGCAACCAAGTCGCAACACCCAAACCAGCCAAGAGGCCCAGCAAGGGCAGGAGCAACAACCACCATGGAACACGCCTAGAACTCATGCGCTGCTAAAGTCTCTTGCAAATACTTCGTAACCCTCTACG
>CAILTZ010000186.1 GCA_903837255.1 uncultured Pirellula sp.
GGAACACCATACCCGCCAAAGCACCGAATGCCAGATGAGCCTCAGTCGACATGTGCGCCAGCGTCAGAGCCAAAGCCATTTGAGGAGCCAAAAGATTGTCTTTTACGCAAGTTAAATGTTAAGTCGCAGCATAGGCTACCTAAATGATTTTCTCGAAAAACCTGCGTTTCCAACTATCGCTGCGGTTAGTGCTAATTTTGTTTTGCATGGTTTGTTGCATACTGGCGTATCTTGCGCATTTAAAGAGACAGCAACGCGAGGTCCAGGACATCGTCCGGCAGATGGGAGGTAAAATATGTTATGTCGACTTTGACAATGGCGGAATTGTTGAGTCTTCTCGGGTCGCTTTAGTACCGGACTCTTTTTATATCTTGCTACCTGAGAGATACAACTATGTTTATGCCCCTTTCCCAGAAGTTGACGATTACAGACTTGAAAAATTTCTCAAATTGCATGGCATCGAGGGATTGAGCATTAGTACGAGCACGATCACAGATAAGGGTCTGTCAATGCTCAAGGCAAAACACGGCCTAAAAGAGATACATCTGGCTGACATCCCGACAGTGACTGAACGGGCAATGACTGAACTTAGGCGATCAACTTGTTGCACGATAATAGATTGATTCAATCGTCCACCTAAAGACTAACCCTCCATGAGTCAACGACAGTCCGCCAGAGCGGTGAGGGACCACGGGCCTGGCCGGAGGAGGGGTGGTTGACCGGGAGTAGCAATGGAGTGCTTCACGCATCAGAGGGACGCGATGTGGTGAGTGTCAGAGTCGCCTTGCACGCGATTTTTTGGAGCCTGCGTGGTCTTACTCAGGCGGCGATCCATCCGAAAACAGCCGAGGCTAACCACGGAGACGCGGAGGCGCAGAGAAAAACAGACTAGGCAGTAGGTAAATCATCAACAGTCGTTCGCTCAGGAAAACTGCTCGATACTGATTTCTTGCTATCAATCAGGAGTTTCGAGTTGCTTGCATGGCGATCTCCCTTTGCGTGCTTTGCGCCTTTGCGGTGAGACTCGGCTGTTTTGCTTGAGCTCTTTCGGGGGTTGAGCACCCGAGCCCCGGAATTTATCGCATTGTGGATAGGTGCAACCTAGCCTTTCATCGCAGGATCGGTAGCTCGATGCGACTCGGGGTCTTGGGACCTCTTAGCAAACTGTGGATCGCACTCTGGAAGTCCTCCTCCTTGGCCATGAAGATGTTCTCGACATACTTCTGCGGATTGCGATCGATGAAAGGAAACCATGTGCTCTGCAAATGGACCATGATCCGATGCCCAGGCTGAAACGTATGCAAAATATCACTCAGCTCTAACTTAACAAGGGTCGCTTCGCCAGGCACCATCGCTTGCGGTTTGGCGAAACTTTCTCTAAAGCGACCTCGCAACACCCCAGCCCGAACGAGCTCCTGACGCCCTGAATTCATGTTCTCCTTGGCATCCCGGTTCCTGCTCGCAGGCCCCGTCACTCCGGGATATTCGTCGATGATCTTTACGACCCAATCCGCGTCGCTTTGCGTGGAGCTAACCCATAGCTCTACGGGGATCGAACCGGCCAGCGTTAAAGGATCCTTCAATACCTCCGTGCGATACACCAACACATCCGGCCGCCAGCTGGCAAAACGCTGATCCTCGGTCACGTAGTCCCGGGCCCAATTGTTGGTGATCTCCATCGTATACGGAACCGGCTTACGCGGATCGCTCGGATAACTATCCGCACCCTGACTGAGCTTGCTGGTGTCGGTTGTAAGCTCACCGGCCTGCCCAAAGTAATAGCTCGTCGGTAGAGATTCGGCTGGCGGCCACTTAGGAAATTGACGCCAGCGATTGGCCCCGGTCTCAAAGGCGGTCATCTCCAAAGCATATCCGTTTCCTACCCCGCGCAGATGTTGCTCGAAAAATGGGAGCAACACGTTTTGCTGATACCACAGCGAGGTCGGAAACCCAAACTCGGCCTGCCCGAGTTTCATGCCGTCATCGCCAGCCCACTGCCCGTGGTACCAAGGTCCCATGACCAGCGAGTTTTGAATCCCAGGATTCTGCTTCTCGATCGCGGCATACGTAGCTAGCGGCCCATACAAATCTTCGGTGTCGTACCATCCCCCTACCGTGAGCACCGCCGCTTTGATGTTCTTCAAATGAGGGAGAATATTCCGGGCCTGCCAAAACTCGTCGTAATTGGGATGCTGCTCCAAATCGTTCCAAAACCCAATCTCGTCCTTAAAGTACTTGGCGTCCACATTGCTCAATGGCCCGAGCTCAAGAAAGAAGTGATAGCCGTCCTTGGTCGGGTACTGAAACCCGCTCGCCGATTCGCTCGTCGGTTCAGGCCTGGCTTTGCCAAACGATGAAAAGAATCCAAAA
>CAILTZ010000187.1 GCA_903837255.1 uncultured Pirellula sp.
GCTTCGGACAAATGGGATACCTATCAACACTGGACGAAACATCAACAAATCACTGCGCCGACAATGCTAGCCAACCAATGGCTTGAGTACCCTAGCTCTATCGGATCGATTTCTTACCCAAGCGACGGCTGGGTACTCAAAAGGCGTTTCGGTGCAGGCGGGACCGATATGCAACGCTTCGATTCGAGCGAAATACTCTGCGATCGAATCGCTACGCTCAGTAACCCTCTGGATTGGATCGTCCAACCCTGGATCATCGGACAACCCGCAAGCCTTGCAGTCGTTGGCCCCTGGGACTCTTCTGGCAAGATACCCGTTGCTGCGATCGGGCCAACCGAACAGCTTTTCAAAGACGGTAGCTATATCGGTGGACAAGGCCCCCTGGCGGTCGATCCGAAAAAGCTCGATCGCTTCGCCCAGGGTCTCCTCATGTCGATCCCCGGTGCCACAGATGGATGGGTCGGGATCGATTTCTTAATCCTACCAACCGGCCAATGGATCCCTCTTGAAATCAATCCGAGGCTCACCTCAAGTTATCTCGGATACCGCAAACTCTACGGCCCAGAGCTTGCAAATACCATCCTGGGCGAACCCTTGCCCAATATCCAATTGCCCATTCCCGGTGCATTTCGCTTTTCGGTAAGCGATTTTCATGGATAATAGCAACCGCAAAGCAGATCTGCTCGATACCCCCCGATTGCCCCACCTTGGACCAACCCCTCCCCATGATCCATACGAACTCCTTCAAGCCACTGTCTGCCAAGTGCTTTCGAGCCCTGTCCGTTGTGGCCCTGTTGCTTTCGGGCATGTTGTTTGCTGCCAATCTGAACTCGCTCAGGGCCCAAGGAGTCGATTTCCGCAAACAGATCCAACCCATTCTCTCGGAGCACTGCTCTCAGTGCCACGGTGTCGATGAATCGACACGCGAAGGTGGACTGCGGCTGGACATTCGAGAGTCGGCTATCGCTGGCGGCGAATCTTCCAAAGGAGCGATCGTGCCAGGTAAGGCCTCCGAGAGCGAGATCGTCCGCAGAATTCTCTCCAAGGATGCCGATGAGGTGATGCCTCCACCTAGCTTGCAGAAACCATTGAGCCCCGAGCAGATCGAATGGCTCCAGCGCTGGATCGACCAAGGTGCCCAGTACGACAAGCACTGGGCGTTTGTCCCTCCCACGGCATTCCCAGCAGACCTGTCCAAACCCATCCACGGTCGCAAGGTCAATCATGCCATCGATTGGCTCGTGGCCGATACACTCCACAAAAAAGGTTGGCCGAGCACTTCGGAAGCCAAACCTTGGGAACTGTGCCGTCGGGTTTATCTGGACTTGATCGGTATCCCGCCGTCGCCCGAACAAGTCGCAGAGTTTCAAAAAGAGGGACTGGCCGCTACGGTCGAGAAACTGCTTGCCGACGATCGGTTCGCCGAAAAGTGGGCCCGCTCCTGGCTCGATGTGGCCCGTTACTCGGATACCAACGGTTACGAAAAGGACATGCAGCGCGACCAGTGGGCCTGGCGAGATTGGGTCCTCGATGCGATCCGAAACGATATGCCTTACGATCAATTCATCATCGAACAACTCGCCGGCGACCTGCTCCCCGATGCGACTCAGGAACAACTCATTGCGACGGGATTCTTGCGCAATAGCATGGTCAACGAAGAAGGGGCAATCGTTCCAGAGCAATTTCGCATGATCGAAATGTTCGACAGAATGGATTGCATCGGCAAAGGTGTTCTGGGCATATCGATTCAGTGCGCCCAGTGCCACACCCACAAATTCGATCCGATCACCCATGACGAATACTATGGGATGTTCGCGTTCCTGAACAACACCTTTGAATCCCGATCCTGGGTCTACGCCCCCGAGCAACTCGCGATTGTCCGCGAGATCCGCTCGCTCATCGGCACCTCCATGCAGCAGTACAAAGATGCCCACCCCGATTGGCAAGCCAACTTTCAAGTCTGGAAAGACCAAGTCCTCGCATCGAGGCCCAAGTGGCAACCCCTACGCGCAGAGCTTCTTGAGACCATCAGTGGGCTAAACCATCCGGTCCAGGAGTCCGACGATTCGATCCTCATGGTCGGACACACCAGCAACGACGTGTTCATGATCGCACCCTCGAGCCTGCCGACGGTTACCGGGATTCAGTTCGAAGTCCTCACGCATGGCGAACTGCCGTTCCGAGGACCTGGACGCAATGGGGTTGGGATGTGGGATCTGCGCGAGATCGAACTGTTTGTCCAAAAGCCCGGGAGCAAAGACTGGGAAAAACAAAAGTTCTCCTCCGCAAGCGCTGACTACAGCAACCCCGAAGAGAAGTCCGCCGATGGCAAGAATTCCTCGGGACCCGTTGCCAATCTGATCGATGGCAAGGATGAAACAGTATGGAAGTCCGATCGCGGGCTAGCTCGGCGCAACCAATCCTCCGGGACGGTCTTGCAGCTCGAAAAGCCACTCGAGAATCTCCAAGACCACAAACTCAAAATCGTTTGGCGGCAGGGAGACATGGTCGGCTGCTGTCGGATCAGTGTTACCGACACGCCAACACCTACGGCACCGGCGATCGATCACGATGCTGTTCTTGCCATGATCGAGTCCCCTGAAGTTTCCGACACAGCCCTCAGGGCTTGGATGGCAACCCGCGAGGATGCCAAGGAGCAGTATCTAGCCATCGAGAACCAGTGGAAGCGTTTTCCGAACGCCAAAACCAGCGTTCTACACATGACCGAACGGGATGCTCGCAAGTCCCGGACGACTTATACGCTGCAACGCGGCAACTGGGACCAACCCGACCGACCAGCGCAACCGCAGTTCCTCTCGAGCCTCCACCCAGCGATCGAGGCACCCGAGCCTGCCCGATTGCGATTTGCGCGTTGGCTGGTCGATCGTCACAATCCGCTCAGTGCCCGCGTCGCGGTCAACCGCGTTTGGCAAGAGATTTATGGTCAAGGACTCGTCGAGACCTCCGAAGACTTTGGCACCCGAGCTGCGGTCCCAGAGTACCAAGGCATCCTCGATACGCTCGCTGTGGAATTCATGGACTCGAATTGGAGTCTCAAGAAACTCGTACGCACGATCGTCTTGAGCGATACCTATCAACGCACCTCGCATGCGACCAAGATGATGCTCGAGGTCGATCCCAAGAATCGTTGGCTCACGCGCGGTCCGCGATTCCGGTGCGACGCCGAGACACTGCGCGACGTGGTGCTGAGTATTTCAGGATTGATGCATCACAAGGTCGGAGGACCGAGCGTGATACCGCCGGTCCCCCAGAACGTGCTCGATTACAACTATGTGTACCCAGGGTATTGGAAAGCGGCCGAAGGCCCCGAGCGGTATCGCCGAGCGATCTATATGTTTCGCAAGCGCTCGATGCCCGACCCGGTCCTGAGCAGCTTCGATGCGCCCAACGGCGATGCGGCTTGTGCTAGACGCATCCGATCCAACACACCGCTAGCGGCGCTGACTGGTTTGAACGAACCGATCTTTGTCGAAGCCGCCGGTGGGTTTGCGATGCGAGTTTTGCGCGAATCGGGACCATCGGATGCCGATCGTATCGAGCGCGCTTACAAGCTTGCCACTTCCCGAAGCGCCACAGAGACAGAGAAAGCTCAGCTTTTGAAGTTTCTGGATCTGCAGCGCAAGCGGCTCTCAGACGGCTGGCTCAATCCTCGTGAGATCATGACCGGCGATCCCGGTAAGTTAAACGATTTGCCTCAAGGGGCCACACCGCAGGACGCTGCGGCTTGGACCCTCGCAGCCCGTGTCCTACTGAACCTCGACGAAACGCTCAGCAAACAGTAGACAGCTTGAAAATGATCTCAGTGCCAATTGCCTTTGGCCACAAAGCGATAAAGCCCCGGGGTTTGCTCGTGGCTTTCGGGACTGTGTTGACTGTGTTGACTGTGTTGACAGCGGACAGAATGGACACTGTCAACGAGGACAACATTGTCCGCCGTCAATCCAGTCAACACTGTCCAAAACCCAACGCGCCCGCCGCAGGCGGCCGTAGCGCGTGAGCCGTGGCGGGAGGTTGCAAAAAACGCGGGGACTGTCCCCACGTTTTTTGATTTTTAATATATTTGGGGACAGACCCCAAGGTTTTTGGATTTTGGGAATGCTA
>CAILTZ010000188.1 GCA_903837255.1 uncultured Pirellula sp.
CCTGAGAAGGCTTGTTTGAGCGTGGAGCGTTCGAAGATAGCTTCGAAAAAGACTACTGCGCGTTGAGAATAGCTTTAGATGAGGTAGGTAACTGTGTCTGGATCGCACGAAGTAATCAGGATACGCATGGAGGCTTATGACCATGCAGTCTTGGATCAAAGTGCCCTCGAAATCGTCG
Source organism: uncultured Pirellula sp. (assembly GCA_903837255.1). Classification (GTDB taxonomy): domain Bacteria; phylum Planctomycetota; class Planctomycetia; order Pirellulales; family Pirellulaceae; genus JBKCUI01. The sequence continues at coordinate 179 of CAILTZ010000188.1, forward strand.
AGACGGCAAAGCGGACCCATTCGGAAGTTCATGGTCCGATCCCCTTGCCGACACGGATCGAGAAGTACACGGTTCTTTCTGGTCCGCATATTGACAAGAAGGCTCGTCAACAATTCGAGATTCGGACCCACAAGCGTTTGATCGACATCAAGCAAGCTACGGCTCGGACGATTGAGGCTCTCAATAAATTGAGTTTGCCTGCTGGGGTCGATATCAAGATCAAGGCCACCTCGCGATAGTTGGCTTGTCGGGGTTGTCCCGCGAACTTATTCCCTTAAAGGTTTTCCTCGTATGGTGCGGATGCTCCGGAGGTAACCGCTAAACGATCGGGTTGTTTCCCGGTTTGCTTGGCGAGTCCTGCGGATCAACGATTCACGGAACTGAGACATGAGAAAAGGTATCCTTGGCCGCAAAGTCGGCATGACGCAGGTATTCCAGCCCGATGGTAGCATCGCGCCTGTGACTGTGATTGAAGCTGGGCCTTGTAAAGTGTTGCAAGTCAAGACCGTGGGTCGCGATGGTTACGATGCGGTTCAGTTAGGGTTTTTGGATAAGCCGCGTCGATTGGCGTCTCGCTCTGAGCGTGGGCATGTGGCCGATATATCTAGCAAGCGGTCGAGCAAGTTGCAGGCCAATGGCGTTGCGGTTACCCCGAAGGCGGGTAGTGAGCCGAAGCGGTTCGTAAAAGAGTTGCGTGGCGATGCTGGTTGGAGTGTCGGGGCTGACGTTCTTGTCAGTCTTCTCGATGGCGTCAAGTCGGTTGATGTGACTGGTACGTCCAAGGGTTGTGGATACTCGGGTTGGATGAAGCGGCACAATTTCAAAGGTCAGCGGGCTACTCACGGTGTGAAGAAAGTTCACCGGCATCCTGGTGGTACAGCCGCCGGTACTTATCCTGGCCGGGTTCGCAAGGGGCGTAAGATGGCTGGGCATTATGGGGTCGACCAGGTCACGATGAGGAATCTCAAAGTGGTGAAAGTTGACGTTGAGAACAATTTGATCTTGGTTCACGGTCCGGTTCCGGGTCCTGCTGGTGGCTATGTGGTTGTTCGCGAAACGAACAAGGTCAGTTAGGGCTAGCAAGGGTTTTGAGTCGAGCAATTGGTGGTAGGGGAATTGGTGATACAACAATCATGGTAAAGCTTCCAGTTTACGATCTATCCGGAAACAAAGTCGGCGACTATGACATTGATCCGGCTGCGATTGCACCGAAGGTCAATAAGCAATTGTTGCACGATGCAGTGGTTATGTATTTAGCGAACATTCGCCAAGGCAGTAACAAGACCAAGACTCGGGGAGAGGTTTCCGGGTCGACCAAAAAGATGTATCGTCAAAAGGGCACGGGTAATGCCCGTATGGGTGCCAAGCGAACTCCGGTCCGTCGGGGTGGTGGTCACGCCAACGCTCGGCAGCCCAGGTCCTATTATTACCGGTTGCCACGCAAGGCGGTTCAGGCTGCGACCCGAATGGCTATTGCGGCCAAGATTGGCGCTGAGTCGGTGGTGGTTATTGATACCTTGGCCATGGATGCACCGAAGACCAAGGTCCTGGCGGGTGCGTTTAAGGCGCTTGGGCTCGAAGGTGTAAGCAAGACGCTTGCGACTGCATCTCACGACAAGAATATTTATCTGAGCGGTAGGAACATTCAGGGGTTGACGATCAGTCCCGTGAGCGATTTGAATGCATTGAGCATTCTTCGACCTCGCAAGTTGGTCGTAACCCGCGAGGCGCTCGATTGGATCAAGTCCCGAGCAGGTGCTTGATCGTTGATCGCCAGAGAGAATCGCTTAGGAATCCAGAGCAATTTTTAGAGTAAACCAAGAGTAGTAGCAGTCATGGCAAAGCAACCTCCAAAGACCTCAATGGTTTTGACGCCCCATCAGATTGTGTATCGTCCTTTGGTCACCGAGAAGGGTGTGCATAAGGCCACGAGGCAGAATCGGTATGCGTTCGAAGTTAGCCCTTTGGCGACCAAGCCGCAGATCAAGCATGCGATTGAGGAGTTGTTCAACGTCAAGGTGTTGGCGGTAGCCACACAAAACCGGGCTGGCAAGTCACGGAGGTACCGTGCCAAGGCTGGGGTTACCAAGGCGTGGAAGAAGGCTGTCGTGAAGCTCGGTGGTGAGTACAAGATCGATTTCTTCTAGGCTTATAGCGTTAGAAGCGAGCAAATAGGAAAGTAACGGATCATGGGCATAAGAATACACAAGCCGACGTCACCAGGAAGAAGAAATTCTTCGTGCAGTGATTTCGCCGAGTTGACTCCTGGGGCTAAGCCTGAGAAGGGGTTGCTTAAGCGACAAAAGAAGAAGGGTGGCCGAAACAACCAAGGCTTCATCACTTCTCGACACCGAGGCGGTGGTCACAAGCGGATGTATCGAGTGATCGATTTTCGCAGGATCAAGGATGGCATCCAAGCGACGATCGATTCGGTTCAGTACGATCCGAATCGAAGCGCTCGGATCGCCTTGTTGGTCTACGCCGACGGTGAGAAGGCGTACATTCTGGCGACTGAGGGGATGAAGAAGGGTGACGTTCTGATGAACGGCCTTACCGCACCTCCGACGCCAGGGAACTGTCTGCCGCTCAAGAACATTCCGCCGGGCATGGAGGTTTGCTGCGTTGAGATGACGCCAGGCCGAGGTGCAGCACTTTGCCGATCAGCGGGCTCTTCGGCGGTGTTGATGGCCCGCGAGGGTAAATGGGCTCAGTTGCAGCTGCCCAGCGGGGAAGTTCGACGCGTTCCTAGTCAGGGGCGAGCGACGATTGGCAAGATGGGAAATTCCGAGCACGATGCGGTTCGGATCGGTAAGGCTGGTAGAAATCGATGGAAGGGTTGGAGGCCGCACGTTCGCGGTACGGCGATGAACCCGGTCGATCACCCGCACGGTGGTGGTGAGGGTAAGACCAAGGGCGGTAGGCATCCGGTTAGTCCGACGGGTAAGTTGGCCAAGGGTGGTTTTACGCGTCGACGTCGCAAGCCAAGCAACGCTGCGATTATTCGGCGACGCAAGTCGGTACGTTACGGTCAATTGAAGTTGAGATAATTAGCAGGGGCGCATAGAAGATGGGACGTTCGACAAAAAAGGGGCCTTACGTAGACCCGAAGCTTTTCGAGAAATTGCTAAAGGCAAGGTCTATCAACAGCAACCAACCGATTAGGACTTGGGCGCGTCGTTGTACGATCGTTCCCGAGTTCGTTGGTGCGACGTTCGAGGTGCACAATGGTAAAGCGCACATCAAGGTCTTCGTCACCGAGGATATGGTGGGCCACAAGCTAGGCGAATTTGCTCCTACCCGGACCTTCCGCGGACACGGCGGCAAGGGGGGTAAGAAGTAAGGTTACAAGCAGCTTTTTGCTGAGGAAAACAAGGACAAGATTATGGCTTACCAGGCGTCACACAAATATGCAAGAATTAGCTCACGCAAGGTTCGACCTTTGGCGAACCTTGTGCGTGGCAAGTTTGCTGATGAAGCGTTGGAGATCCTTCGCTACCAACCGCACCGAGGTGCCAGGATGTTGGAGAAGGTGATACTTAGCGCTGTTGGAAACGCGCAGGACACAGAGCAGAACAGTGGCGAGTCGTACAACGTGACAGAATTGGTTGTTGTCGATGCGAGAATCGATGGCGGACCGATGTTCAAAAGATTTCAGCCTAGATCGCGTGGCCAAGCCTTCACGATCCTGAAGCGAACGAGTCATATTTCGGTGGTTCTTAAACGCTTGGATGAGCTGTAGGAAGTAACGAGCATGGGACAAAAAGTAAATCCAATTGGTTTTCGAACCGGCATTGTCATGGGTTGGAAAAGCCGATGGTATGCCAGCAAGAAAGAGTTTGCCGAACTGTTGGTCGAGGACCAAAAGATTCGCAAGTTCATCAAATTTCATCCTACCAAGCCGGCTTACCGCGAGGCGGGGATTGATCGCATCGAGATTGAACGTACACGCGACGAGGTCCGGTTGTATGTCTTCGTGGCCAAGCCAGGCTTGCTTATCGGCAAGAAGGGTACGGAGATTGAGATACTGCAAGAAGAGCTGCAGAATTTGATCGGTCGGCGGGTGAATCTTAAGGTCGAAGAAGTGCATCGGCCTGAGATCCAAGCGCAGTTGATCGCAGAAGACATTGCCAAGCAATTGGCCAAGCGTGGTAGTTTCCGACGGAGCATGAAGCGTTCGATTGAAACGACCATGGATGCCGGTGCCAAGGGGATCAAGATCCAGCTTTCGGGCCGGTTAGGTGGAGCGGAAATGGCTCGTTGCGAGAAGGCCAACGCTGGTGCGTTGCCCTTGAGCACGATCCAAGCAAAGATCAGTTACGGTTTCGCTGAGGCTTCGACCCCGCAAGGGAACATCGGAGTCCAGGTTTGGGTAAATCAAGGTTCCTACGCGGGAGATAACAAAGATGGCGCTGATGCCCAAGCGGGTCAAGCACCGAAAAAGCCAAAGAGGACGTATAAAAGGTAACGCGACTCGCGGTAACAAGGTCGTCTTTGGTGACTTCGGACTCCAATGCCTACAAGGCGGTTGGATCCGTGCCCAGACGATCGAAGCCGGTCGAATCGCTGCCAATCAATACGTACGTGGTGAAGGTCGCCTATATATTCGGATTTTTCCGGACAAGCCAGTATCCTCCAAGCCGCTTGAAACGCGGATGGGTA
>CAILTZ010000189.1 GCA_903837255.1 uncultured Pirellula sp.
AACCCAATACGTAGACTTTAAGTTGGTTTGGTTGGGAAATCACTATGAAGCATCCTTGGTGTTGGGTACTGATTTTTTGCGCTTCGGGCCAGATAGCCCTTGCGCAACAAGTCCCACCGGTCCGCGAGATCAAATCGCTCGATAGCCCTTTGCCAGCAAATTTCCAGGCAGCACAGAGCGTGCAAGAGTCGAATGCCACACGACTTTTGACGATTCAAGAGGCAGTCGATTTCGCTCTAGCGAACCACCCTGCGATGCAAGAGGCGTTGGCTGCCGTTGAGGAAGCGCGAGGATTGGCCTACCAGGCGGGATTGTATCCAAACCCTAGGCTCGACAGCGGAAATCCTCAAACGATCGGGGGGGCTAACAGTGTGTATTCGCTGGGTGTGACTCAAGAGATCGTTCGGGGCGGCAAGCGTCAATTGGATGTTGCTGCAGCTCAGAGGTCCATCGCGCGACTGCAGTACGAGTACCAGCAAAAGAAGTTTTTCTTGGTGACTGAAGTACGTCGAGGATTTGTTGCGGCTTTAGCGGCACAAGAGCGTGTCGAGATCCTCGAGTCGCTTGCTAAGATCGCTAGGGAGCTAGAAAAGACAACCGATAGTTTGGTCAAGGCGGGTCAGGCGTCCGAAGCGGATTTGCTTTTGCTGCGGCTCGAGCGGCGTCGAGCTGAAACAGCTTTGACAGCGGCCAACGCTGAATTATCAGGAAAGCTTTCCCGGCTCGCGGCCCAGATTGGATCGATCGGCTATCCGATCGAAAAAGTGGCCGGAGAGCTCGACATGCCGATTCCCAATTACGAGGGACTTGTTTTCGACGATGACTTGGTCAATCGAAACAACTTGATCAACGCTGGGCGGACGGAGGTCCAGCGCAGCCGATTGCTCTTGCAACGGGCCATCGCAGAACCGATCCCCAACGTGACTCTTCAAGCAGGAGCGCAGCAGACAGCCAGTGCACCTCATGAGCAGGGGCTCGTCGGTGTGTATTTCGATCTGCCGATATGGAATCGAAATCAGGGAAATATTCGGGCTGCGGAGTCGTCGGTGCGACGGAACGTTGCGCAGGTCGCCATGATACAGACCGAGATTGCTAAACAGATTGCTGAAACAAGATCGCGTTACCTTTCGGCGGCCCGCCAGGTCCAGTCCTACGAGGAAGGAGTGTTGCCTGACGCCAGAGAAACACTCAGGCTCGTGCGGTTGGGTTACGACAAGGGTCAGTTCGATATCGTCCGATTGGTTCAGGCGCAGCGGACAGTCTTCGAGGCGAACTTGGAATACCTTCGAGTGCTCGAATTACGCCTCGACGCGGCTGCTGAAATATCGGGCTTGCTTCAATCCGACGAGTTTCCTTGATCCGCAACGTCTTGCAGTCTTTCGGGTTGTTTTCTGCAATCCTTTGCAGGAAGACTTGTGGGCTTCGAGTTAGCCCAAAGCGATGCCAAAAGGCCCAATGGACTAGAGGTATTGGCCGTTGGTTCGTAAGATGGACTCCATGAATGAGGACATCGAGATCGGACTGCAGCTATTATGATCCATGCTATTGTCGTTTGGGCGTTGCGAAATCGCTTGATCGTCTTGCTCGCTATTTTGGCGTTAATTGGGGTCGGGACTCATGCGACACTCAATCTCAACGTTGAGGCCTATCCAGATCCGACGCCCCCGCTGATCGACGTGATTAGTCAAAATCCCGGTGCGAGCCCAGAGGAAATTGAACGGCTTGTAACGATCCCAATCGAGACGGCGCTCAATGGTATTCCGGGTTTGGAGTATGTTCGCAGTACTTCGATTGCCGGCCTGAGCGACATCAAGTGCCAGTTCGCTTACGGAACCAACTACGCCGCCTCTCGGCAAGAGGTCTTAAACCGTTTGGCGTTTGTCGATCTGCCCGATGGAGTGCGCCCCGAACTGTCCCCTTGGAGTCCTACGGGCGAAATTGTCCGCTATGTGTTGGAAGGCCCGGGTTACACGACCAATCAACTCAAGGCCGTTCAGGATTGGGTGCTGAATCGGATTTTCAAGCAGGTTCCGGGGGTGATCGATGTAGTTGGCTTTGGTGGTACGATCAAACAGTACCAAGTGCTCGTCGACACCCGGTTGCTACACAAGTACGAACTGACGATGGCGCAGGTGGAATCTGCGATTGCCAAGTCCAACGCCAATGTCGGTGGCAACGTGATGATGCTTGGGGCTCAAGCCCACAATGTCCGGGTGATCGGTCTGCTCGGTGGTGGCAAAGATCCTTTGGCTCTAGAGAATGTTGACCAAGCATTAGAGATAGAGCAGCAGAAGATCGAAGACATACGCAATGTCGTGTTGACCACGAGCGACGACGGCACGCCGGTACGGGTAGCGCAGGTCGCCCAGGTTATCCTCGGGCATCAACCCCGTTTAGGAGTGGTCGGTCGAGGTGACCAGAACGACGTGGTCGAGGGGATCGTCATGATGCGTAAGGGGGAGAAGTCGCTAGCAACGGCCAAGGCTATTGCTGCGAAAATTCGCCAGATCGATCAAGAGGGTTTGCTCCCCAAGGGGATGAAAATTGAGTATTTCAACCAGCGTACCGATTTGGTAAATGTCACAACGCACAATGTCATCCACAATCTGCTTGTGGGCGTGGGTTTGGTGATCTTGGTATTGCTTGTTTTCCTCGGAGATCTGCGAAGCGCGTTGATCGTCGCGTCGGTAATACCGCTGGCTTTGTTGTTCGCCATCAGCGTATTGTACTATCTTGGGATGTCCGCCAACTTGCTCTCGCTAGGGGCCGTGGATTTTGGGATCATCGTCGACAGTTCTGTGATTATCGTTGAAACGGTGTTTCGGGAGCTATCGAGCGATCGGGGTGGAGCTAATCGCGACGTACGTCAGCGAATTGCCGATGCGACCCGTTCGGTCGAGCGACCCATGCTGTACTCGACGGTGATCATCGTATCAGCATTTTTGCCCTTGTTCACCTTGACCGGACCTGCCGGTGCACTGTTTGGTCCCATGGCCATGACGTATGCGTTTTCCATACTGGGTGCCTTGCTCATCTCCGTTACCTTTGCACCGGTCCTTTGTTCGTTTTTCTTCCAAGGCACCTTGAGTGAACATGACACGATCATCGATCGAATCATGAAGTATCTTTACGGGCGAACACTCTCGCTAGCGCTTCGATTGCGCACGTTGACCGTGGCTATCTGTGCGATCATGATCTTGGTGACGTTGCTGCTCATGACTCGCATCGGAGCTGAGTTCATGCCGCAACTAGAAGAAGGCAATCTTTGGATCCGAGCATTTCTTCCACGAACGGTATCCCTAGAGGAAGCTCAGCGTCTAGCGCCACGATTGCGGCAGGTCATTTCGAGTATTCCTGAGGTGCGGGGCGTAATGTCCCACGTTGGGCGTCCAGACGACGGAACAGACGTGACGAGCTTTTTCAACCTGGAATTCAACGTTCCACTTAAACCCATGGAAACCTGGCGGCCGGGGGTTACTCGCCAATCGATCGAAGGTGAGCTAGCCGAGAAATTCAAAAACTATCCGGGGATCGAATTCGGCTTTTCCCAATTGATACGGGATAATATCGATGAAGCCCTATCGGGAATCAAGGGTTCGAATTCCGTCAAGCTCTTTGGGACTGATCTTGCTACCCTGGAAGAAACCGGAACAAGGATTGAGGAAGCGCTTCGATCGGTACGCGGGGTCGAGGATGTCGGGGCATTTAATATCATCGGACAGCCGAATCTGGAGATCACCGTCGATCGAGCTGCATGCGCTCGGCACGGCATCAATGTTCAGGAGGTCGAAGATGTCGTCGGAGTTGCGATTGGAGGCAAAGCCTTTTCGCAGATGGTCGAAGGAGAAAAGCTCTACGACATCGTGCTGCGACTCTCCACGGACTTGCGCAACGATCCGGAGAACATGGCTAGGATACCGATCGATATTCCAGAAAGACCCGGAGCGGCTGCCCACCAGATCCCCTTGGCTCTTTTGGCCAAGATCGATCCGCACAAACCCGGAGCCCAATACATCTATCGAGAAAACAACCGTAGATATCTGCCGGTCAAATTCAGCGTCCGAGGCCGAGATCTAGCTTCGGCGATCGCCGAAGCCAAAGAGCGCGTCGATGACCCGAACGCAGGAGCTAGGCTGCCTCAGGGCTATCGCTTAGAGTGGTCTGGTGAATTTGCGCAAATGCAATCTGCAAACGCCGTCTTGCGAGTCACCGTACCGATTTCGATCACCCTGATCATGGTGGTTTTGTATCTGATGTTCGGGAGTTTCAAGGACGCGCTGCTGGTCATGGCAGGAGTCATCATCGCCATGATCGGCGGAATTTGGGCACTGGTGATCGTCGGCATCCCCTTTAGCATTTCTGCTGCTGTCGGATTCATCTCGATCTTTGGTGTTGTCGTCCAAAACGGTGTGTTGCTGATCAATTACTTTAAGCAGAATCAATCGGATCATAAATCGTTGGATGTTGTCATCCACGAGGGTTCTATCACGCTCTTGCGCCCGGTCGTGATGATCTCTTTGACCGCAATCCTAGGACTATTTCCTGCCGCAATCGCTACCTCAGTTGGATCCCAAGCCCAAAAACCGCTTGCGATCGTCGTCGTAGGGGGAATGATGGCAGCCATGATTTTCCCCCAGTACCTCCTCCCGGCTTTGTATCTCTTTTTCCCAAAAAACAATTTGGCTCCTGAAGACAGAAATCCCTCCATCCACGGTCATTAGCCACCTGCAAAACGTCCATCGAGTCTCTTATGCAAGCAACCCAAACGTCAGTCGACGATCAAAACCCAAACGAAGCGCAAGAAATCCTGTCCAACCTCTCGTCGGATTCGCAAAGTCAAACCCTACCCAGCGATTCGGTCAAGAGAGCTAGAAAGCCAGGAAATGGGCTGCTGTGGCTCGGCATGCTTTCGGCAATCCTCGCCGGAGCTTACTACTTTCGCGATGAACTATTCGGTACCAAGCACACGCAATCAACCGCCAGTATCGAAGTGGTAAAAAAAGACCCAACGCCTTGGAATGGAATCATCGAATTGTCCGCTCAGGCCCAGGAGAGTATCGGACTGAGCCTCACAGATGTCGTCGCCCAAACCGAACCGATACTCCTACCTATCCTGGGTACCAGTAGCCACGACGATACCAAGCTCTCGAAGATTGCTCCTCTTTTTAAGGGCAGAGTCGAGAAGGTCTATGTTTCCGTCGGTGACCAAGTCGCACAGGGCCAACCGTTGGTCGATCTGTATAGCGCAGAGCTAGCCCAAGCGAAAACGAACTACGAAATTGAACGAAGCCAATGGGAATATGTCCATCGCCTGTTAGAGGTTCGGACCCAATTGCGAGCCTCGAATGCCATCAGTGAGCAACTGCTGCTCGACACCCAGAACGATGAACTGAAACAACGCCACGAGTACGATATCGCTCTGGAAAAGCTGATTCTTTACGGACTCTCCGACGCGGAGATCACCGCGGTTGAACAAGAAAAGGGAGCTCAAAGAGCTCGACTCACAGTCCGTTCTCCTGCCAATGGCATCGTCATCAACCGCAATGCAGTGACTGGAAATCTCTACAACGAAAGCGATATCATGATGGTCGTTGCCCCCAATGATCATCTTTGGGTCTGGGGGAATGTTTTTGAATACGATCTGGCGAGAGTTCATCTAGGACAAAAGTGGGATATCAAATTCGGTTTCCGAAAAGATCGTATATCAGGGACCATCGAATATGTCTCACCGAATGTCGATCCGCAATCTCATGCCGTCAAAATACGAACCACGATACCCAACCCTGACGGCTCGCTAAAAGCCGATATGCTTGTCGATGGCTACCTTCAAATTCAACCCGAACCAAACTATGTTTCCATCCCTCGGCTTGCGATGATCGTCGTCGATGGCGGTTGCTTCGCATTCACCAGACTTCCGAATGAGCCCGGAAAATTCCAAAGACACCTCGTGCACGTCGTCCACGAACGCGAAGATCATGTCATCCTCAAAGATGGTGTGGCGATCGGGGAAAAGGTCGTGGTTATAGGCGGTCTGATCCTGCAACAACTTTATGAGGAGAACGAGGTCCTAGCTCATGGTCACCTAGCCCGAACACCCTCGGATCGAGACTAGGGGCCCACGGTTTTTTCTTGCAGCTGCCGACCGTGCGAATTGAGTAAAGTTTGCGGATTGCGCAAGACGAAAGTATTACAAGCACGCGAATTTTGAAGCCACTGCTTGAATCTTAGGTACTTATTGATCATGAACGGTCGCTCTCTTGGCTCTGCACGACGGAGATCGCAACTATTTGCAGTCTCAAGGTTGTTGATGAGTGCAGTTTTTTGCACAAGTCTCACAGCGCTGCATGCTCAGGATTATTTTGAAGGGGTAAAGCCTACGCCAACCAGCGAGAATCCTACGGCGAGTATCCAGGGCTTGCTCGACGGTCGAAAAGAGTTTCAAACGCACTGCCTGAAGTGTCACGATGCTCAAAAATCGATGGCGGAAAACTATGACTTTCAAGGCTGGCTAGATACGATCGATCGAATGGTTCGCAAGAACGAAGCTACGGTTCCACAAGCCTCACGTCAGCCGATCGCCACCTATCTGAGTTTGATGGCCGGTACATCCATGTCGGGGGCCTCAAGCACGTCAAGCATCTCAAGCGACGAGAAAGCAAATGCTACTGAAAAGAATCAGGTCCAAGACCGACAGCTGATTGAATCCGGTAGGGGTGCGTTCCAGACCAGTTGTATCTCCTGCCACGATGCGGAAAAATCGCTCAGTAAAACCAAGTCCAAATCGGATTGGCTTGTAACGATCAACCGGATGGCAACCAAACAAGGAGCAAGCATACCGGCGGGATCTTTCGACTCGATCGCCACTTATTTGGCATCGCTGTCTGGATCCTCCAGTTCGACAAACGATAAGACCACTGGGAATCTAGCAAGCGACGCAGGTGGTGGCTCCCTTTCGGTCAGCGGTACCTTTTCCCCGACCTGGAGAGGTGGAAACGACAATATCCAAAATGGGGGTTTCTTTCCCGACACTTGGCTCACCGCGAACTGGACCGGCAAAGCCCTTTCAGGCCAAGTCACGGCTTGCGTCAGTTGCCACACCACTGCAGAGGGAATGGGCGATCGCGTTGAATTAGTAGAAGCAAAGCTCAGACTGGATATCACCTCGGTTTTTGATCAATGCGCACGGGATGACTTGAAGGTGGCCGTCGAGGGTGGTCGATTTATTGTCCCATTCGGAGCATTTGCGTCCCAGAGCAATCCTGCTGTCTACCGTACCGTCACCAGGCCGCTGATCTACAACATGGGGCAACGGGTGCATGATGGTGATATCGGAGACCCGGTCTTGCCCATGCCTTATTCCGATGAAGGAAGCAACATCAGTATCGATCGGGATCTAAATGGTACCTGGAGGCTCGGCATGATCGGATATGTAGTCAACGGATTGCAGTCGGACCGAAACGGGATCAACTTCGACCAAAGCCGCGACTATGTTGCCAACAACAACAACCCCTCGTTTGGTTCCCGCGTAACACTAGGTACTCCTCGATTGAATTTTGGTAGTTCGATCATCACAGGTCAGTCGAGTCCAAGCGGGGGCATCGATGGGGTTTCCGACAAGCTGTATTACCGTATCTACGGATACGATGCGACTTACAAAATCCCCTCGTTGTTGCGTATGCAATTTGAGTATGCACACAGAGAAAGCGACCGAGCGGCCCCTGAGCCGGATGCATTCCGGGTCCGAGATCGGGTCGCTGGCTATTACCTCGAAGGAGAGTACTATTCTCAAATGTTCTCCAGACTTTCGTACATCACGCGATACGACTGCCAGGATCGGCGCTCGGACTATGCTCCCGATGAAAGTTCGATCGGACTCGGATCTCTGACGGTCTCTAGATTCACCTATGGTTTGAATTTGAATCTAAAGCGAGCCGGACTCGTAATGATCAACCACGAACGGTGGAATCTCCCAGGCGGACTTGAACGGATGGACGTCCTAGGTGTGCGTTGGGTCTATTCTTTCTGAATCTCTTGAGCGATGATTTTTCCAACAAAGGAGAAACTGCAGATCACCGGCAGCAGGATCAAATTCACCAGGGTCGCTGTGATCAGGCCAAAAAGGATCACAAGCCCCATTGGGTACTCGATCTCCTGCCCAGGAATTTCTCCCGTAAGGATCAGTGGCACGAGTGCCAACCCTGTCGTCGCGGCGGTCATCGTGATCGGCGAGAGCCGCTCCTGGGCTCCTTGCAACACCAATTCTCGCTGGTCGCGAACCCCTTCCTGGATCGCAAGATGCCGATAATGGCTCACGAGCATGATCGCATTGCGAGCAGCAATACCCAGTACTGTGACGAACCCAACCAGTGACCCCAGCGATAGAATCCCACCCGATGCATGAACCCCCAACACGCCCCCGAGCAATGCCAGCGGCAGGGTGCTGAGGATCAACGCCACAAGCTTCCACGACTGAAAATCGATGTACAGGATCACTGCAATCGCGAGCACCGACGCGATCGATAAAAGCAACAGTCGATTGCGGGATGCTTTTGCCTCTGCGTATTCCCCAAGAAACTCTGGATGATAACCCGCCTGGAATTCGACGTTGCTGCGAACCGCCCGTTCGATATCGGTGGCCACCGACGCGAGATCTCGTCGATCGACATTGCATGTGATGTCGATTCGCCTTGATGCCGCCTCTCGCTTGATTTCGTTCGGTGCAGGGACGATCGCAAGGGTCGCAACATTCCCGAGCGGAACTTGTCCTCCTCCCGGAATATCGATCATCAGCTCACTGAGGGTTCTCAGGTCGGTGTGCAAACTCTTTTCGCCTCGCACCACCACGCCGAAGATATTCTGATCTTTGTAAATCTCACCGACCTGCGTTCCATTGACCAGTGTCGTGACGCTCCGCATCAAGGCACCGGGAGTTAGATTGAACTGAGAAGCCGCCTCGGGTCGCATCTGCACCGAGATCTGCGGTACGAGGACTTGAGGCTCGACCTTGAGCGTCGTGACCCCCTCGATGGGCTTGATCTCCGCTGCGATCGCGTTGGCTGTCATGCGCAGCTGTTCCATGTCCGGTCCAAACACACGAACGACGATCGAGGCGCTGGTTCCCGTGAGGACTTCTTTGATCCGCTCGGTAAGGTAGGTCAGCAGATCGCGATACAGACCAGGATAACCATCGACGATCGTTTGAACCTGGGCCACCGTTTTGTCGTAGTCTTTCGAATCGTCGATGCTGATCCAAAGCTCGGTAAAGTTCGGGCCGACGACCTCATCGGCAACCGTCGCGCGACCGATGTGGGATCCAAAGTTCAACACACCCTCGACAGCCATCAACTCCTGGCTTGCCCGCTTGGTGATGCGATTCATCGCATCGATTCCTATCCCCGGTTTTTCTACCCAATGCATCAGAAAATCGGTCTCTCGGAATTTGGGCATGAGCTGCTCGCCCAGTCGGGTGATGGTCGCCCCGAGCAGCACAATCGCAAGCGACGAGAGCCCGATCGTCACCCATCGCCAGCGGATCGAACCTTCTAGCACCCAGCGATAGAGTTGCTTGAGGAATTGGACCAAGGGTCCATCGGCATGCCGATTCCGTGCCGATACCGGGAGCAGGTACAACGACATCGCGGGGGTGACCGTCAGCGCGACGGCTAGCGATGCTAGGATTGCCAAGATGTAGGCTGCTGCCAGCGGTTTGAAGAACGCGCCTGCCAATCCAGTCAAAAAGAATACCGGCAAGAATGCCAGGACCACGATGATCGTCGCATAGACCACCGCGCTTCTGACCTCCATCGATGCATCAAATACCACCGCAAATGCCGAGCGAGGATTGCCCAACTGCTCGTTGATCCTCAATCGCCTAATGATGTTCTCGACATCGATGATCGCGTCGTCGACGACCTCCCCGAGCGCAATGACCAGCCCTGCCAAAACCATCGTATTGATCGTTCCACCTCGATAGTAAAGAACGAGCATGGCTGCGATGAGCGAAAGCGGGATCGCCGTGGCGCTGATCAAGGCGCAGCGCCAATCGTAAAGAAACAGGATCAATACGACGATCACCAAGACGCAACCCAAAAGCATCGAATGGCTGAGGTTCTTCAGAGATCGCTCGATGAACGTCGCCGGCCGAAAAATCGTCGTGTCATACTGCACCTCGTGCATGGCAGGCGCAAGATCCGACATCGCCTTTTCTACTTTGCGGGTTACGTCCAAGGTGTTGGCCCAAGGTTGTTTCTCGACGATCAGCAAAAGCCCTGGTCGATTGTTGATAATCGCATCCCCAATCGGCGGTGCATGATCGATTGTCACCGTGGCGACGTCTCGGATGCGAAGCGGTGTTCCATCGGCCTGCATTCCAATTGGCTGGGGTTGGACCGGCTGCGTTGATGTCCTGCGGATCGGAATGTCCCCTAGCTGCTCAGGGGTATAAACAGCCGGGATGTGCCTGAGGGCCAGTCGCTGATTGGGGGTGTCGACAAAACCTCCCGATCCAACAGCCGTCGCCTCACGGACGGTTTGCAAGATCGTATCGAGAGTCAGCCCGTGGCGGCTAAGCCTGACCGGATCGACAACCACCTGCAACTGCGGATCCTTTTCGCCCCAGACCGCGACGTTGGCCACTCCAGCGATCCCCATCAATCGAGGACGTATCGTCCACTTGGTCAACGTCGTCATGTCCATCTGCGACTTAGTGTCTGACCACAGCCCGATCTTCATGCATCGGCTCAGCGACGACAAAGGGGGCAAAATCACCGGCGGTCTTGCAACCAATGGCAACGTCGACTGGGCCAGCGCCAATCGCTCTTGGACCAATTGCCGAGCAACCAACAAATCGGTTCCTGGCTCGAAGATCATCCGAACACTCGATAACCCTAAGACCGATTTGGAACGGACGGTTTGAACGAACGGAATACCGTTGACCGCATTCTCGATCGGCACGGTGATCAGACTCTCGACATCCTCGGTGGATATCCCCGGCGCTTCGGTTTGGATCTCCACGAGCGGTGGCGCAAATTCAGGAAACACATCCAGCGGAATCGAATCGCTATTGCGAATACCGACGACCACCAGGATGACGGCCAGGATCAGGACGAGGAGTCGGAGCTCGAGCGATGTTTTGATCAACCAACTCATTTGCCGGCTCCGAATTCGGTGCCAAACAACTCGGCCGAACCATCCGTGACAATCTCAGAGCCCAGTGCTGGACCCGCCGACAGGATGGCTTGGTCACCCTCGACCCACTCCAACATAATTCGGCTTCGGCGAAATTTCACAAAACCCTCTTTGCTCGCCGATTCCTGAACATAGACCCAGGTCCCTCCATAAATGTCATACAGGACAGCAGCCATCGGAACGACCAAGGCCTCGGTCAAGCTCGTCATCGGCATGTCGACTCCGACACGCTGGCCGGGCCGTAATCCCAAACTGCGGTTATCCACCTCGTAGTACAAATCGGCTGAGGAACTGATCGCATCGGCCGTTGGTGGTGCCGCAATCGGCTTGGCCGATTCCTGAGTTTGACTCAAGGGGTTTCCATCCAGAGACACCAAACGCACAGGTATGTCCCGTTTGAGCTTCGGTAGCAAATCGACATACACCGGCAAACGGATCCAGATAGTGCTCAAGTCCACGACTTCGAAAAGAGGTGCACCAATCGATACGTTCTGCCCCGCCGAGACTTGGACGTTGCGAACGACACCCGTGACTGGTGCTCGAAGTGTCAACGGCAAAGGTGGATCGACACGTCCACCGTATTTATCGGCTTTCTCGATCGTTTGCAAAAGCGAACTGAGTTCAGCCTGCCGCTGCTTGGACGCCTCCAAGGTTGATTTGGAAACCGAAAGCAAAGCCTCTGAATCATCCAGAGCCCGTTGACTACCAGCGCGATCCGCTAGCAGTTTGGCGGCTCGATCACGTGCGATCTTCAGGCCCTGGACCTCGGACTCACCGCGAGCCACATCGCCTTGCGCGGTGACCAAAGCGACCATCAGGTTCGCCTTGGCACCGGTGATCTGAACTTGCTCGGCCGGCGTAGGTACATCGCGTTCTGGCGAAAGAAGAGGTTTGAGAATCATTAGGGATTGCGCTACGGTTACCTGGCTGCCAGGCAGTGGGAAGTATTCCCCCGATGGTTCGATTAAGCCCGGGACCGGAGCCGTGGCGATGATCGACTTGCCCGAAGGTACAATCGCCTCGCCAGCGAGCGTTCGATGCCGGGCGACCTGGCGCTTTTCGATCGGGACCAATCGAATCCCAAGTCTCCCGACGGCCTCGTCGGTCAGCTTGAGTGTTGCCAGCTGGGTCTCTTGCGGCACCATCTCGACCTTGGCCGGCGAACTTTTCGATGAAGACGAAGACGAGGACGAAGACGAGGGTTTGTTGCAACCGATCATCGCAACGGCGATGAGCCATGCCAAAAGGAACCAAATAAAGACTGGCCTAGTGAGCCAGCCAAACCAAGCTAGGATGGGTGAATTTTTCATAGAGTCCTATTGTAATAGCAGACACCGAAACGTCCGGGGTCTTGCGTGACTTCTATGAAAATAACTGGCGTTTGCGGTCTACTCGTTGGCCGAGCCGACCAAATCCGGTTCGGTCGCTTGGAGAATCTCGGCGGTCACCAGGGGCGGGGCCAACAAGCTCCGAGAGATACTCCGCTCCAACTCGGCAATCGCGCGATTGCAGGCTGCCCTCTGAGAGAGAATCTGTCCCTTGGCGTTGAGGTACTGCGTGGTCGTCTGAAGCACAATTAGATAATCTGAACCGCCGAGTTGAAAGCCTTTCTCTGCGATCTGTCGAGCTTCGTCCAAGGCAGGCTCGACGTCTTGCTTGAGGATCTCAAGGTTTTGCTGGGCTTGCAACCACTGCCGATACGCAGTCTTTACCTCGGCGATGATTTGGTCAGAGATTGCATCTCTGTTATGCAAAGCGGCCTCGAGCTCCGCCGTTGCGCGGAGGATGCCCCCTTGGTTGCGGTTGAAGATGGGCAAATCAAAGCGCAGGCCGGCACCGTTTGGGTTCCTTCCATGGACTTCTCGAACATCATAAACTCCATCGAGCCTGAGCCACAACCATCGCGATAATCGCGATCGCTCGCTGGCGGCTGCCACTGCCCACTTGGCTGCGTGCAGATCGGGCCTGCAAGCCAGCGCTTCTTGGACCAATTCCTCTTCGCTTTGGATTGGCATGATCGGCTCGTGCAATTGACCCTCGGAAAGAGACTC